>DAORKB010000207.1:0-6007 GCA_035439365.1 Bacteroidia bacterium | reverse complement strand
TTTCAAAAAATAATTGATAAAAAAGATTTTGCAAAAGATGAATTAAACAGTAAATGGGGGGCACACGACGAATTTGTTTTGAAAAAACAGCTCCACGATCTTTCTTCAGAAAAAGCTCCTTTTGTTTCGGCAGTACTTACATTAAGTACGCACGAACCTTTTGAAGTAACCATGAACACACCGTTTAATGGTGCAGACGAAAAAGAAAAATTTAAAAAAGCTGCTTATTACACCGACAACTGTTTATTCAATTATTTCAATGAAGCAAAAAAACAACCCTGGTATAAAAACACCTTGTTTCTCTTAATTGCAGATCATGGACACGTGCATCCAAAGGATAGAGATATGAATTACCCGGAAGGAAGAAGAATTACAAATCTATTGATTGGCGGTGCACTGACAGATAGCTTAAAAGGGAAAACAATTGATAAGATAGGCAATCAAAATGATTGGCCAGCCACACTTTTATCACAAATGCATCTTCCGACAGATAAATTTATCTGGAGCAAAAATTTAATGGATCCTTCAACAAAAGATTTTGCTTATTATTCGAATGAAAATTGTTTAGGATGGATCACACCTCAAAAGAATTATATCTACGAATACATTTCAAAGTCTACCATCGAACAACCAAAGGTGTCAGATAGCACAGCAGTTACTTCTTCATTAGAGGATGCAAAAGCGTATTTACAAACATTGTATCAAACATATCTCGATTATTAAATGAAACAATTTTTCAATAGGTTTATTTATCAATCGCTTTTATCTGTAAGTATATTTATAGGAATGCCTGCAAAAGGTCAACCTCCGGTTTCACCTTACAAGGATTTGATCTTTAATAAAAATATCAGAACCATTGAACTCCGGAATCCTGATTTTGGATTATCCCAAGCTATCCTTTACCTGAACAGTACCGGAACATTAAAATTGGGTTTTGATGATTTAAGTACAGAAATGCAGAGCTACAGTTACACGTTCATTCATTGCAATTCCAATTGGGAACCATCCGGGTTATTAACCACAGAATATATCGATGGTTTTGCAGAAAATGCAATTACAGATTATCAATTTTCTGCAAATACTCTTCAAAAGTATGTACATTATAGTGCTGAATTTCCATCTCCCGCTTTCCGTTTTACAAAATCAGGGAATTATATATTAAAAGTTTATCTTGCAAACAGTGCTGATGATGCTATTTTCACAAGGCGCTTCCTGGTTGTCGATCCCAAAATTACTGCTACTGCTAATGTCCATGCAGCTAGTGTTATTGAGGACAGAAACTACAAACAAGAAATTGATTTTACGGTTGAACACCCGGACTACCCTATTAGTAATGTTTATAGCGATTTAAAGGTGGTTGTGGTGCAAAATAATCACTGGGTAAATGCCAGATCTGGCTTAAAACCACAATATGTAAAAGATCAACAAATTGTTTATTCCAACGACCAAGACAATGTTTTTAGCGGGGGAAATGAATTCAGGAACATTAATATTAAGAGTTTAAGTTACCATTCGGAGCGAGTTGCTCAAATTAAACAGGACTCATTCATTAACCACGTTATACTTTTGCCTGATGAAAAGCGTTCTTTTAAAGCTTATGCGACCGAAGCAGACATAAATGGTAATTTTGTCATTAAAGCCGAGGATGCTGTTAATAAAAATAGCGATACAGAAGCGGATTATTGCACGGTTTCGTTTTTTCTACCTTGTAATGAAGTATTTACAGATGGAAATCTGTATATTTTTGGAGGATTTAACGGTTGGGAATTCGACCCGGAAAATAAGCTGACCTATGATGTAAAACGAATGGGGTATATGGGCAATTTGTATCTTAAACAAGGTTATTACAACTACGAATATGCTTTTTTAAAAGACGATTCACAAGAGATGGATGAAACGCTCATAGAGGGCAGCCATTCGGTCACAGAAAACGAATATGCGATCTTGATTTACCATCGTTTTCCCGGCACATTTTATGATCAGTTGATTTTGGTAAAACGAATCAATTCTTTAACGGGTAAATGATAATTTTTTCAACAATCAATCTATGCTTTAATAAAAATCGTAACTTAACGTAGTATTTATTACAAAGGTTAGAAAAATTAAGAAAATAATTTTTCGAGATTTGTGTAGAGGGGATAATTCAAATGTTTTAAATATGCATTACATGGGAGCACAAGCAACAAAAGTTACACATGGTATCAAAATCAGCGTGGAAACAAAATTTCAAAGTGAACATTCAGTATCAGAACATCGTCACTTTCTTTTTTCGTATCACATTACTATAGAAAATCACAGTGAACATACTGTTCAATTATTAACACGTCACTGGGATATTTTTGACTCCGGAACAGAATACAGCGAAGTAGATGGTGAAGGTGTAATTGGCGAAAAACCTATGTTAGAACCAGGAGAATCATTTGACTACGAATCTGCATGCAGCTTAACTACCGATGTTGGTAAAATGAGTGGTTCCTATTTAATGGAACGAAAAATTGATAAACTTCAATTTCGTGTAACAATACCTGAGTTTGAATTAATTGTACCTTACCGTTTAAATTAAGATAAATAAGCATATAAAAAAAAGCAAAGTTGGTCGTCAACTTTGCTTTTTTATTTCCAATATGATCAACTTATTGTTTTGCTCTCTCACGCAACATTTCTCCAACTATTTTATCTATTGGGAGTGTAAAATCCTTTCCTGATATACCTTTCAGATTTATCCACCGAAACTGCTCTTCATTCACTATGTGTTGTTTAAAATCAAACATTTTTTCTTTAACAGAAATTGTATACTCAGAAACGGGGGTTACTAAATAATAAATACTAATTATTTGATGATCCTTGTGAAAAGCAGATTGCTGAAAAAAATCAGTCGTATAGAAATGTGCTGTCACCTCCACCTCCATATTTGCTTCTTCCATAAACTCTCGTTTCAAGCAATCAATTGTTCCTTCACCAAACTCCAAGCCTCCTCCTGGAAATTTGGTTATCTGATACCCTTTAACCAATTCATCTGCAACCAGCACTTGATCTTTTTCATTTATCAAAATACCATATACACGTATATTAAATTGTTTGATGCTCATCTGTTATACCGTTTTGGTTGCTCGTATCATTTCACGTTTACCCGGCGGCCCAGGCAATGCTTCCACCTGAAATCCGATTGATTTGAGTATTCGCTTTACGCTTCCTTTTGCACAATAGGTTACCAAAACAGCATTTTCAGACATGAGCTCCCATAGTTTGGCAAATATAGCGTGCTCCCACATTTCAGGTTGTGCAGTGGGACCAAAGGCATCATAATACACCAGATCAAATTGTTCTGTTAGTTCTGCTTGTTGTAATGTATTATGTATTTTATGTAATTTAAATTTTGATGTTAATCCAACCTTTGTGTTCCATTCTGCAAGGTGCATCATGTTAAAAAGCAATTGCAAAGCCATGGTTGCATTAGCCTGCTCCACCAAAAGGCTGGAATAATTAAGCGCAGTAATTACATCACTGCTTAATGGATAAGCTTCTAGCGTAACATAATCAATCGTATTGGATAATTTTTGACTTTCAAGAATGGTAAGAAAGGTATTCAGCCCTGTCCCAAAACCTACTTCAAGTATATTGATATGAGGCTTCAATGCACTCATATGTTTCAGACCCGCTTCAATAAACACATGCTTACTTTCCTTGATTGCTCCGTGAACCGAATGATAATGTTCATTGAGCTCTTCCACAAAAAGTGAATGAGAGCCATCTTCTGTTACAATAAGCTTATGATGCATAAAGTTAATTTTTAACTTACAAGATCTTTACTTACTAATGATTTTAAACTCAGTTCTTCTGTTTAATTGTCTTCCCTCATCTGTATCATTTGTTGCAATTGGCTGATCCTTACCATATCCCGCAAACGTTAAACGATCTGCTGCTATACCCGCTTTAACAAGATAATCAACCACGGCTTTTGCACGGTTTTGCGATAATTTTTGGTTGTAGTCTGCAGCACCTTTTGCATCGGTATGACCGGAAATCTCAATTTTTAATGTTGGTACGTCATTCAAAAGTGCTATTAAACGTTGCAACTCACTGGTAGATTCTGGTCGAAGGGTTGCTTTATCAAAATCAAAAAAGATATTTTTCAAAATAATTTTTGTTCCCACAGCTACATTTTTCAATACAATATCTTTGGTAACCTCTTGAAATGCCGCAGAAGCAGGAATATCAAAATTTTCAGAATGGAACAAATACCCCTCTTTCTTTACAGCAATACCATAATTTTTACCGGCTGGTAGCGACACCAGGTATTTTCCGGTGGCACTATTGGAAGTAAAACTTGCAACCACTTCATTCTTTTGGTTATCGATCAATTCAATTGTTGCTTCAAGTGGTTTGGTTGTTAACGCATCGGTGATCACTCCTTTTAAAATAGTAAGCGATGCATTTTTCACCTCTACTACAGGCGCAATAACTGTTTCTTTTATCGGAGCTGCAAGACTTGCAAGCAAGTTATCTTCGTTATTTAAAATCATTTTCTTTTCAGGTCCAAGGAAAGTTACCACATAAATATCTTTTTCTCCATATCCACTCGCGCTGAAAGATGAATAGTATCCATGCTTTCCGCTCGCAGAAACAACAAAAAACACATCATCATCGGGTGTATTGATTGGGTAACCCAAATTCTCAGGTTCACTCCATTTTCCGTTTTCATATACGGATTTAAAGATATCATAACCACCCATTGTCTTATGTCCTTGCGAACTGAAATAAAGCGTCTTTCCATCGGGATGTAAAAAGCAACCTTCTTCACCATATTTGGTGTTGATCATATTACCAAGATTTACAGCTTTTCCCCATTTATCTTTTTTCTCTTTCATGGACACATAAATGTCGCGATCTCCCAAACCTCCATCTGGCTTATCGGAAACAAAATAAACTGATCTTCCATCCGGTGAATAGCAAGCGGAAGATTCATGAAAATCGGTATTGATGTTTTTATTCATTGCTTCGGGTTTACTCCAGGTACTTCCCTTCAATTCGGCTTCGTATAAATCGCCATTGTTTTTACCAATGTAAATCAAAAATTTTTGACCGTCGGCAGAAAGACCAGAGTTTGCATCATGATCTTCTGTATTGATAGGTGGTCCCATATTAACTGCCGCTGTCCACTTTCCAGCTCTTCTTGTAGACACATAAATATCTTCGAAAGGTTCGTTGATCTGAGCATCTATCTTTCCACCTGTTGTATTTGGTCTGCGCGAGGTGAATAACATGATCGACTCATCTGCAGAAATAACCGGTCCGTAATCCGGATATTGGGAATTTATTTCGGCGCCCACATTGTCAATTACAACACGGACCGGATGTTGAACCATTTCTTTTCCGGTATTGCATTCCTGTATATGTTTTTCTGCATCCTCTTTTAATTGCGCAAACTCTTCTCCTTTTCCAAGTGATTGCTGAAAGGTTTTGAATTCTTGAATTGCTTTGTCCCATTGCATATCCAAATGATACGCTTTTGCCAACACATAATGCAATTGTGGATCAACAGAAGGATTCAGGCTTAATGCCTTTTCGAGGTAAGGAATTGACTTCAATTTATAATTTGAATATAAATAGCATTTTCCTATTTTATAATTCAACAAGGCATTATTCGGGTTAAATTTTTGAGCAGCCAGATATGGATCCAAAGCCAGCTTATAAAAAAGGGATCCACTTTTAAAAAGCTCATCTCCTTTTTCAATATTGTTTTTTGCTTCTTTCAATCCATCCTTATTATCCTTAAAATTATCTTTTGTAAATTCTACGTTCTGTGCAAAAACCGTGGTCATTAGCAGCATAAAGAGAAGTGTGGTAATTTTTTTCATGTTCAAAAGGATTAATGATCAACTATTTGTTCTTGATCCGATAGCTATCGGGTGACATGTTATACGTATTTACCTTACTGGCATTCTGATGCGTAATTTTTCGCACCTTCTGCACCAAGCTGCGCAGCTTTTTTAAAGTCGGCACAGGC
>DAORKB010000206.1:0-6043 GCA_035439365.1 Bacteroidia bacterium | reverse complement strand
TTAGGAGTAGTTACCAGAAACGATATTTCTCCCAATTGCAATCCCAGTGGCCCTGTTATTTCCTGCAAAGCAGCCGAAAATTCAAATACACCCATAGCCGGTGCTGTTCAGGAAGCAGTTTTTAAATCAAATCCTATTTTTTTATCCGGTGTTCCTCCTGCAAATGGATGGGTATTTACCTATGATGAATGTTGTCGAAATCAAAGCATAACCAATATTTCTGTTGCGTTCCAGTACGGATTTACCTTACGTGCCATTATGTATCCTTTTAATGGTAAGAATGCGGGGCCATGTTTTGATTCTTCACCAACATTTCTGGAAAGCCCGAGTTCAATTATCTGTCTGGGATATCCATTTACATATAATCACAATGCGTCGGATGCCGATTTAGATTCTTTATCTTACTCCTGGGACACCCCTTTTGGTGATTTTAGCGGAAAATATGATCCACCGAGTAACCCTTTTCCTTTAAAATTTGCTGATGGCTATACTTACAAGAGTCCTTTACCAGGACCCAAACAGGATTCCCGGAATGTACCCGCAACGATTAACTCGGCAACAGGAGAAATTTCATTTACCTCCTACACACAAGGCTACTTTGTAACAGTGGTGAAAGTTGAAGCCTGGAAATGCAATCAAAAAGTAGCGGAGATATACAGGGAAATGCAAATTGTATTGCTTCCATGCTCTATTAACGAACGACCAACAGTTACCTTTAGTTCTTATAAAGATACAGTGGAGGCTGGAGAGCTGGTAAACTTTACAATTCATGGAAATGATACAGGTGTATTATCGGATGGTGTTACCCCTCAATCCTTAATGATTACAGCTACGGGTACACAACTTGGAACAAGCTCCACCACCGGTTGCTTAAATCCTCCTTGCGCTACATTGAATCCTGCTGTGCCTGTAACCGGCAAAACGGATGTAACTACGACCTTTAACTGGCAAACCACCTGCGATCACATTGCGCAAAGCTCAGGCTGTAATCCTCACCCCAACACCTATACATTTGTATTTAAAACACAGGATGATTTTTGTCCCGCACCGGCTCAGAATATTTCAACTGTTTCTATTACAGTGTTGGCAACGAAAACAGTTCCTTCGCCTCAACCACGTTGTGTTGCTGTTCACCCAAATGGTGATGTAACACTTAGCTGGAGTCCGGTTTCCAATGCTGTAGGGACATTTAACAGCTATCAGATTTTTAGCTCCGCATCCCCCAGCGGCCCCTTTACCATGTTGGATAGTATTTTTACAATCGGACAAGCAACCTACACACATGTTGGTGCAAATGCAACAGCCGCACCGGTTTATTATCTGATAAAAACACGTTCGGGTTGTGGTGGAAAGATGTTTTCAGATCCTCTGGACACAATTGCATCTATGAAACTGGCTGTTGTTAATCCAGCCAATGGTACAGCGCTCTTGTCATGGAACACAATAGCAAATCCGCTTTTTCCTTCGTCAACGGGTTTATATAAAATATATATGGAGTATCCGGCCGGAACCTGGAGCCTGAAAGCACAAACAACCAATACCAAATACATTGATTCGATAACCGTTTGTAATGCAGCAATTAATTACCGGGTAGAGATGGAGGACACAACCGGATGTGTTTCCGTGTCGTCCATTGCTGGTGGAACATTTAAAAACACCATTCCGCCAATTACACCCACCCTGGATACAATAAGTGTGGATGATAACAATAAGATCATCATGGGCTGGCCCACTAGTGTTTCTAAGGATGTTAAAGCGTATGTCATTTATAAAAAACAAGGAAGTTCAAACAATCTTATTGATACGGTATTTGATGCTACGTTTTATTATTATCCGCTATCAAATCCGGATCTGGTAAGTGAATCTTACCTTATCGCAGCGCTGGATTCATGCGGAAATATTGGCCTTTTAGGCACACCGCTATCCTCCATGTATTTAAAAGCTACACCCGATATTTGTGACCGGAGTGCCGTTCTTACCTGGTCCCCTTACAATACAATTGGTACGGGTTTAGAAGGATATCGTATTTTTCAGTCTACCACCGGAAATACCGGCCCTTATACCTTCGTGGGAAGTGTGCCTGCCGGAACACTTACGTATAGGGTCTCTGGGCTTTTACCAAATACAACGTATTATTTTAAAGTGCAGGCGATTGATTTGTCACATACAAAAACAGCTTCTGCTAATCGTGTTAAATTCTTCTCTGCGGTTCCTACACCTCCTAAATATTCTTACCTCAGAAGAGCAAGTGTTGATGCTCCTAACATGGTGTCAGTGAGTTGTCATGTTGATGTATCAGCATCTTCAAAAGCGTATAGAATTGTACGGTCTGAAACAAATAACCCTGGGAGTTTTGAAGAGGTGGGAGTTGCAGCAGTAACGGGAACAACTCCTGTTTTATATAATGATCATACTGCGTTAACCAATAGCAAAAGTTATTATTATAAAATGATAGATGTAGATAGTTGTGGATTTGACGGGTTGGAAACAAATATCGGCCGTACAATGCTCTTAACAGCTATTTCCAATAATGAACAATTTACGAATATACTCACCTGGAATGATTATGAAATCTGGTCGGGTAATGTTTCATCCTATAATATTTACAGAGGAATTGATGGTGTAATGGATCCTGCTCCAATTGCAAATGTGCCATTTACCGGAGGCGTAAACACTTATGTTGATGATATTAATTCATTGTTAATCGGACAAGGCGTGTTTAGCTATTACGTTGAAGCATTGGAAGGAACAGGGAACATATATGGCTTTGCCGAGAATAGTATTTCAAATATTGCAGAAGCCTATCAGGATCCATTGATATATATACCAAATGCTTTTGTTCCATTAGGAGAAGATGGAAGAAATGAAATTTTCCTTCCGGTTACCACATTTGTAGATTTTAAGGAGTATGAATTCATCGTATTTGATCGCTGGGGTGCACAAGTTTTTGAAACAAAAGAATTGCACAAAGGATGGGATGGAAAAATAAAAGGAAAATATGCCGAATTAGGGGTGTATGTTTATACGTTGCGCTATAAAACATCGAGAGGAGAATACCTCAACATGAAGGGAACAGTAACGTTGATCAGATAATTTTCTTAAGCTATGTGATTGATAAATCATCTATACTTACCTTACACATCCAATAGGCCTCAAAAACTATGTGCCTATGTGTTTTAATTTTTTTAACACATAGGCACATAGGATTAAAAGGATAAGTATGAGGTTGTTTAGAATGCATGCATTCAACACATAGATGGGCAACTTTAAGTTATTTAATTTTTTATCATTAAAGAAAAAACGTGTATATTTGCGGGAATTTTAACCCAAAATTCAAATTCCCGTTCCTATGTCATTAGATTCAAGCAAATTTGTAGGTGAAGGCTTAACTTACGATGATGTACTTTTAGTCCCTGCTTATTCAGAAATCCTTCCCAGAGAAGTAGAAACCGCTTCTTATTTTACAAAAAAAATAAAATTAAATACACCCATTGTTTCTGCAGCGATGGATACAGTTACAGAATATCAACTGGCAATTGCTATTGCTCAGGAAGGTGGAATAGGTGTGTTGCATAAAAACATGACCATTGAAGAACAAGCTGCTCAGGTTCGTAAAGTAAAACGTTCCGAGAGTGGAATGATCCTCGATCCCGTTACTATGCCTGAAACTGCTTCTGTAAAAGATGCATTGAATATCATGAAAGAATTCAAAATTGGTGGAATTCCTGTGATCAATGCAAAAACAGAATTGATAGGTATTGTAACAAACAGAGATCTGCGTTTTGAGAAAAATCTAAAACGTTCTGTTAAAGAAGTTATGACGACGAAGTCATTGATCGTTGCAAAAGAAGGAACAGATTTAAAAAAAGCCGAACAAATTCTTCAACATCATAAAATTGAAAAGTTACCGGTAGTAGATAAACACGGCAAATTAGTGGGGTTGATTACCTATCGCGATATTATAAAAGTAAAAGTTCATCCAAATGCAAACAAGGATGAAATTGGTCGTTTACGTGTAGCAGCAGCTGTAGGAATTACGGAAGACGTATTGGATCGTGTCCGTGCATTGGTGCAGGCAGGTGTTGATGCGATTGTTATTGATACGGCTCATGGACACTCTTCAAGAGTAGTGGAAACATTAAAGAAGGTGAAAAAAGCATTCCCGAAACTACAAATTGCTGTTGGAAACGTTGCTACTGCAGAAGCCGCAATCGCTCTAGCAAAAGCCGGGGCAGATGCAGTAAAAGTGGGTATTGGACCAGGATCTATTTGCACCACACGCATTATCGCAGGTGTTGGGGTGCCTCAATTAACTGCCGTGCTGGATGTAGCAAAAGCATTAAAAGGTAAAGGAGTTCCTGTCATTGCTGACGGTGGCATTCGTTTTACAGGAGATATTGTGAAAGCATTAGCTGCTGGTGCAAGCTCTGTAATGATGGGATCTATGTTTGCAGGAGTTGAAGAATCGCCTGGTGAGACCATTATTTTTGAAGGAAGAAAATTTAAATCGTATCGTGGAATGGGTTCTCTTGAAGCGATGCAAAAGGGATCTAAAGATCGTTATTTCCAGGATACAGAAGATGATATTAAAAAGCTTGTTCCTGAAGGTATTTCCGGCCGCGTACCTGTTAAAGGCAGCTTGGCAGAGGTGGTATACCAATTTGTTGGTGGGCTAAAAGCCGGAATGGGATATTGTGGTGCCAAAAATATGGAAGCATTACAAAAAGCGAAATTTATACGCATTACCAATTCAGGTATCAGAGAAAGTCACCCACATGGCGTTTCCATTACCAGAGAAGCACCGAATTATAGCAGATAAAAAAAATGAAAACATAAAGAGACCGAAAATTTTTCGGTCTCTTTTTTTATTAATTATAATTAACCTATGTGGTCCTATGTGCCTATGTGGTTTAATTTTAACCATATAGGCACATAGAACCATATATTTCCTTTTTCATCTGCCAAAACTAGCTCCCTTCGCTTTTGAAAGCCAGCTGAATTTCAGAGATAAGGTAATTTCATGTGCATTCGCCGTCGGAGCAACCTTTGATAAAGCAGTATTAACGCAATCAGGATATGTATTCAACCATCGAAAACCTCCCTTATTACTCGCATATAACCTGAAAATAAGATCAGTTTAATCTCTTATTTGTTGATACAGAGGTAGTAAGGGGAGTGGGGTTAACAAAAATTAACAAGATAATAGCGCTAAAAATTGGTGCTGTTTTATTTTGAAACACACTATAATTACCTACATTTGTTTCCCTAAAATAAAAATGTTTACTATGAAAAAATCTGCTATTATTCGCTTTACAATCGCTTCACTTACAACGTTTGTAATGTCAAGTTCTATGGCACAAAAAAACGACCAGGCTGTTTTAATGACAATTGGTGGAAACAATGTTACCGTATCGGAGTTTGAAAATGTTTACCATAAAAACAATTCAAAAGAATCTGCAAAAGATGCCAAATCATTAAATGAATACATTGATCTGTTTGTGAACTTTAAGCTAAAAGTGAAAGAAGCAGAAGAACTTGGTTTGGATACAGCAAAAGCTTTTAGAGATGAATTGGCTGGTTACCGTAAACAATTGGCACAGCCTTATTTAACAGACAAGAATGTGAATGAGCAATTGTTAAACGAGACGTACAATCGCCTGAAAATGGATGTACATGCCGCTCATATTTTAATTAAAGTAGGAGAAAATGCTCTACCAAAAGATACATTAGAGGCATACAACAAAATCATGAAAATCCGTGCGCGTATTTTGAAAGGTGAAGATTTTTCAAAAGTTGCAGCTGAAAAAGGGATTTCTGATGATCCTTCAGCTGTTGAAAACGGTGGCGATTTAGGATATTTTACAGCTTTGCAAATGGTTTATCCTTTTGAAACAGCTGCGTACACAACTAAAGTAGGAGAAATATCAATGCCTGTGCGCACACGTTACGGATATCACATTGTGAAAGTAATTGACAGACGTCCTGCAAAAGGTGAAGTGCTAACGGCTCACATCATGATACGCACACCTCAGAAAATGTCTAC
>DAORKB010000205.1:0-6083 GCA_035439365.1 Bacteroidia bacterium | reverse complement strand
ACCATGTTCATTAAAAAATGTAAGGGATGCATGGGTGCTATTTTCCCTTTTTTCACTTCTTCCTGAAACTGCTTTATAAAATGGGATTTCATAAGCATTTGTTTAATATCTATTTTAGAAATAAAACCAGAAGGATTGCTTCTTAATTCACTTAAAACAAATAGTGGAAGATCCGGTTGCTCCGTTAAGAAATCAAGGTAATTACTGACGAACGATTCCACTTTCTCATCAAATGTATTCTGCTCCGCATTAAAAAGTGCTGCCATTGATTTTAAAAAGTTTTGCATACTCTCCAGCATAATTATATCAAACAACTTCTCTTTACTTCTGAAATAATAATTAAGCAATGCCAGGTTAATTCCAGCCTCTTCGGCAATATCCCGGGTTCGTGTTGCAGCAAAACCTTTTTTATGGAATATAATCCGTGCTGCGTTCTTTATTTTTTCTTCGGTAGAGGAATCAACTTCCGGTTTTGCTTTCTTTTTTGCCATGCTTTGAATGAATTCTTTAACAAAGGTAAATCATTTTTTATGAATTAAACAAATATTTTAATCAAATGATTAATTTTTGACATAAATAACCACCTTTAACGCATTTAGAGCATAAAACCTATGTCTCTATAGCCTATGTGGTTTAATTTTTTTTACCACATAGAGGCACATAGAGACATAGGTTTATATTCGAATCGGTTAATTGCTTGTTTTAATAACCAGTTGCTGAACCGAACTGAAGGCTGGTGTTCTTACGTTAACGAAATAAATTCCATCCGGTAAGTTAACTTCCAGTGAAACATTCGTTGATGAGGCACGCTTTTGATATACGAGTTGGCCAAGTGTGTTGGTGATATAGACATCTGCTTTTGAAAATTGATTTTCTAAAGACGATAATAAAAAGGTTCCAGTATTTGGATTTGGAACAATTGCAAACTTTCTCTCCTGACTAATTTTATCAATGGCTGTAGGACAAGGTCCGGGCTCAATAAGAATTTGTCTGTCTCTGATCGTAGAACCTATAAAATAACGCTTGCCTTCGAACAATCGCCACTCCTCAATTAAAATGGCAATATTGTATTGGCATATTGCAGTAGGAGAACACCACTCCACCTTACCATGAATGGAATCAATTTTCATATTCTCTATAAATTGAAAGGTGCTAATAGGCTGACCATTTCCGTAGCAAGGCACCAGTTTAAAGGATAAACTGTCGCCATCCGGATCTGTTGCACCTAAATCATGTGTAAAACAAACACCTACACAACCTGTTTCAGTCGGAGTATTTGATAATACAACAGAACTATTGGGCCCCAAAGAAGAGTTGACGATTAGTTCAGACCTTAAATAAAATGAAATCTGATCAGAAGCGGATCCACTAAAATTACATACGTTGGAATTCCTGTTTGGATCTTCCATGCTAATCACATAGGTATCTGGACCAGGGTAAGTGTGTTGGCCTTTATAAATATTTTTCTTTACATCATCACCCAACACTTCACCAGCAGTAATATCACCTCCACAAAAGTTTGGTGATTTTGGGCCATTAACCCTGTTAAAAACAGCACTTGTTGAATCTCCAAACTTAACGGTCAAACTGCATTTATCTGCTAGCGTAGAGGACTCTTTGGTATACGTCGTAACCGTAATTTCATACGTATATCCACTTACATGCTTGTAGGTAATTTCACCAGAACGATTATGAGAGGCGAAGGATACAAGTTGAATTAAAATAAAAAATACGATGAATAGTTTTGTTTTCATTTGCTTTCATTTTCTAACTGAAACGGAATTATTTCTCTTTATTTTATAAGGATATTTTTTCCTGCTTTGCAAATTCGTTTTTATATCATTTTTTATTTAGCGGTTGTTTTTAACAGATAACCGGTTTACTTCAAATAAATTTCTCCTATTAAATAAAGCTTGGCTTTCCCGCTAATTTCCACTCTATCCTTTAAAAACTTACAACTTAAATACCCTTTGCGTGCAGAAAGTTGAATGGCGCTTAATTCATTCTTACCCAAACGATCGGCCCAATATGGAGTAAGCGTTGTATGCGCCGAACCGGTAGCAGGGTCCTCATCAATTCCTGATTGTGGTGCAAAAAAACGGGAAACAAAATCGCTCTTCTCTCCTTTTGCTGTAGCAATAACGCCTCTTACATCCCATTTGGAAAGTTCCTGAAAATTTGGTTTTAATTTTTGTATTTGTGTTTCATCATTAAATACAAACATATAATCTGTTTTACCTTTAAATACTTCTACAGGTTGTTGGTCAAAACCTTTTTTCATTTCTTCAGAAACTGTTATTTTTTGAAGGGAATCGGAAGGGAAATTCAACGTAAGCAACTCTTTATTTTTTGTGACCGTTAATTTTCCGCTTCTTGGAGAATGAAATTCAACGTTGTCAGAAGTATGTCCTTCATACGTAAACAATACGTATGCAGCGGCCAATGTAGCATGCCCACACAAATCAACTTCTACGGTTGGTGTAAACCAGCGTATTTCATATGTATTATCCTTTTTCACGTAATAAGCTGTTTCTGCAAGGTTATTTTCCATTGCAATTTTCTGAAGAATGTCATCTGCCAACCATTTTTCGAGTGGGCAAACAGCAGCAGGGTTACCACCGAATATCGTTTCGGTAAAGGCGTCTATTTGATAAATTTTTTGTTTCATTTTATTTTTATTTATAAGATGGTTTAATGCAAAAAGCGTATGAATTGCATCATTCTACTTTTCGAATTCCTAAAATTCCATAATGATACCGAAATGGTTCCGGATTTTTTCCGTGATATTTTTCATTGTCAAAGAAACGACTATATTCAAGCTTTAGTGCAAAATCCGACGAATTTTCATTTGCCTTTAATTCATATGTTCGTGAAGCAGGAATCAAAAAATTGAGCCACAGCAATATTGTTGTTATACCCATTCCAAATCCAAAATATGAATACAGCAAAAAATAAACTCCTGAAAAAATCTTGCGTTCAAAAAAGTAGCGCTTTTGATAAAGGCCTATCGTACCGATACAAAATGCCATAAAAAAATAAACACCGGCGGGACACATAAAATTGAAATAGGCTATTGCAACGGTTGGTATAAAACAAAACACACCAAATACCATTAAGCTAACCGACCAATGGCTGTTGCTGTATTTATAAGATGTTTTCACATTTTCCGGATGCGGAATACGGTAACTGTTACCGGTAAAGTATCCGTCTAAAATTTTATAATCCTGTGATTTATTCAAAACATCCTGATTCAATAAAAACACCAACGATTGGTAAATTTCAGGCAATTCCTTTCTGAATTTTTCAGGACTCTCAAAAAAGGCCTCTACACAAACAGCAAAAAACTCTTCGGTGTTTGCCTTCGAGTAAGCTCTTAAAAAACTAGGCTTCGCTTGAAATGATTTATACTGTTCATGAAGCAAATTTTCCCAATATTCCATCCGTCCTGCAAATACTTCATCAAACCGGCTCCCTAGATATAAAGTAAGTTTCAATGCATGAGTCATTTCATGTAAACCCAAATTTAAATTATCATCTGAAATTTGATTTCCTTCTTTGAATGATTTCCAGGACAGGTGCATGATATGCCCTGTTGTAGCTCCTTTAAATTCAGGGCTACGTATGCCTAGTTGAAAAATATCCGGATGAATGTAAATCGTTTCTAATGATTCCAGCTTATAGTCATTCAAACCAAATGTAAGTTGAATCGCAGAAGCAGAAATGGACACACGCATTTCTTCTGTTACATAGAGTCTTGAACGTCCTATAAATTCTTTGCTGAGCATAAATACGGTAAGTCGATCTTCAAATTTCTTTTTGCCTAAAGGAGAAAGGTTGTTATAGTAAGTATTGCTTTTAAGATATAACCGCATTTCCACGCGATCCTCTTCACTTATAAAGCGCTTACGCAAAGGTGTTTGATAAGCTAATTTCTGCCATATATCTTTCCCTGCAAATCTTATAACCAGCACCAAAACAATCAACAAAATGGGTAGGAATGACATAGTGTATATTGTAGTTGTGTAAATATAATGCTTGATTGGATATGAATAACATTCTTCAAGCGCAAAAACACCCCCGCAGGGCAAATATCACATCAACTATTTTGATGTTCATTTTTTAACTTCTTGAACTACGCTACGATTATAATTAATAACCTTAATTCTCTAAACCTGTTGTCGGAGCTTAAAAATATTATGTATTTTTCGCCCGTCAAATTTCTTATAAATTATTGATCCCCATTATTGAGTGTTCTAAGTTCAATAAGGATTTGAGAAAAAATCTAAGTAATTTTTAATTAATTAAAAAAACAAAAACTATGAAAAAAATTGTAGTAGCAGTAGCTGCAGTAGCAGCATTTTCTTTTAGCGCAGTTGCACAAGAAGCTAAACCAGCACACCAACAACCTGCAAGTGGTCAACACGAAGATCACCATGAAAAGAAAGATGAAATTTACTTAAAAGAAGGTAAAGTTGTTTCAAGAGTAGCTGGTAAAGAAACTACTGTTGAAAAAGACATCACGTTGAAAAATGGTACTGTTGTATCAGCAAACGGAACAGTAAAAACAGCTGATGGAAAAACAGTTACGTTGAAAGAAGGTGATGTTGTTAGTCAAGATGGAAAAGTGTGGAACAAAAAAGAACTACACGATCAAAACAAAGTTTTGAAATCTGAAACGAAATAATAATTTTGGTTTTGATTAATAATTAAAAAGACCGCTCCAAAAGAGCGGTCTTTTTTTCTTCGCCCGCCGAAGCCTTGGCGTAGGCGGGTTCGCCCGTTAAAGCTTCATCATAAAAGGATTGTCACACGAAGCTCAAGCGCACAAATTCCTTCGCTTCAGCTTCGCGCGTACATGGGATTTTAATATTTGATGCTCTTAAATAAAAGCAGGTGGGCTGTGTCAGTTCGAGCGGAGTCGAGAACAGGCGTTGGTAAAAGCACAAATAAATTTATTCAATCACTACCTTCCTAACCGTATATCCTTTCTCATTTTCAAGCTGCACAAAATACATTCCTGCCTGCAAATTGGTTTGAATAGTTTGCCCTGCTCCACTTAATGAAATAGTAGAGCGATACATTTCCTGCCCCAATGCATTTTTTACAGATACAATCGTTGCAGCGTTTGCATACACCAACGATTCAGTAGCAATTGTAAATTCACCATTACTTGGGTTCGGATAAATTGTTATTGGAATGGCATTGTTTAACTCATGAATTCCTGATGCAAGCGGTGTAAACCGATACACTTTATTTTCAGGAGGTGCGCCCGTTACACAAATGGAGGGTACCGTTGCCGATGCTGTGGGATTTGAAGCAGCGCCGGATAGTGCAAGAAAAGCAGTTTGATCTTTCACCAAACCAATTGTTGGACCGGCACACGCCGTTGGAAACGTCTTTGCATTTGCAATAGATGATGGTCCATAGTGTATCTCAATAATATTGCTTGTTTCATACAGCCACAATTGTAAATTCGCAAAATCCGCCTCGGTATTATCGCTCTCAAAATTTGCATTCTGGGTTTCAATTTTAAAAATTCTGTTGGGAGATATACCTGTTACAAGTGTTGAAATGGTTGCTATTCCATTTGCATCCTTCATTTCATTATCAAACGTATACAATTCATAAGCGCCAAATGTTCCGGCACCATCATAATCAAAACCATCAAAACCACCCATTGCATAAATGGTGGAAAATTCTTTTCCGAAATAGGTAAATGAAAAAGGAAGTTGAAGCGTGTACACATCAAAGTCGTCCCAGTTTGGAGTGCTTATAACAGTTGCACCAGTAAGGTCGGTATACGTTTCTGTAGATTGACTAAATGAATATGCTGCTTGTTGTGCCTGTAATGAAAAGCCAAAGCATGAAACAGCGAATAGGGATGTAAGTAATTTTTTTCTCATGTAAATTGTTTAATTATGTTATGTTAGTGCAACAAATTACAGCATTATTTAAATACTTCCCAAGGATTTATTGTTAATTGTCAACGAGTTAGCTTATATGATTCGCGATAAGCTCCTTTTTTATCAACCTTCTGCGAGTCTTACAAAATTATTCTTCACTTATGATATTATTTATTGTCA
>DAORKB010000204.1:0-6149 GCA_035439365.1 Bacteroidia bacterium | reverse complement strand
GAACATCGTATCAGTAATTTTTTATTATGGCAATTAGCATATGCGGAATTATACTTTACCGATAAATTATGGCCAGACTTCAGAAAAGAGGATTTTTATGAAGCCATTGTTGATTTTCAAAACAGAGAGCGCAGGTTTGGGAAAACCAGTGAACAATTAATTTCTTGATATGAAAGATAAAAAGATTACAATATTATTCTATTTCCTATTTGTTGTCGTTGCATTGAGAGCGCAGGATAGTATCCCAAAGCCTATCAACAGTGCTGCTCCTGTGGAATATCAAATAGGTGGAATTGTTGTTTCGGGAGCGGAGCATTTTGATGAGAAAGTATTGATTTTATTATCTGGATTAAGCGTTGGTGATAAAGTGCAAGTGCCTGGTGAAAAATTTTCGACAGCAATTGAAAATCTCTGGAAACAAGGATTGTTTGGAGATGTGAAAATTGTGGCAACAAAAATTCAGGGAAGTTATATTTTCTTAAAAATAGAAGTAGCTGAACGCCCACGTATATTCAGATATGCGATCAAAGGAGTTAAAAAAACAGAAGCAGATGACATACGGGATAAAATAAACACGAGCGTAAAAGGTAAAGTAGCAACCGAAGGACTTATTGCATCCACACAACAAAAAGTCAAAGACTTTTTTATAAACAAAGGATATATGAATGTAACGGTTCAGATAACGCAAGAACCAGTTCCAAAAATGGAGAATTCAATTGCTTTGTTAATTGATATTAATAAAGGATCAAAAATCCGGATAAAGGATATTAATATAAAAGGAAACAACTCCATCAAAACGTGGAAACTAAGAAGAACATTTAAAGAAACGAAAAGAAGAAAATGGTGGAACCCTTTCAATAACGGAAAATTTGATGAAGACAATTTTGAAAAGGATAAAAAAGCATTGTTAGCAAAATACAATGAGAAGGGATATAGAGATGCAAAGATTATACGTGATACATTGTATCGTATTAGTGATAAACGTGTGAGTATTGATATTGACATTGATGAAGGACGCAAATATTATTTCAGAAATATCACATGGGTGGGTAATACCAAATATACTTCAGCAGCACTTGATAGAGAACTAGGTATCAAAAAAGGAGATGTGTATGATCAATCTCAATTGGATGCAAAATTATTTATGAACCCTAATGGGTTTGATATTAGTTCTTTGTACATGGATGATGGATACTTGTTTTTCAGTGTAACACCTGTTGAAGTAAATGTAAAGAACGATTCCATAGATCTTGAAATGCGTATCTACGAAGGGAAACAAGCAACGATAAATAAAGTGGCCGTTACCGGGAATACAAAAACAAATGATCGTGTAATTATGCGTGAGATCAGAACAAGACCGGGTCAGTTATTTAAACGGTCGGATATTATCAGATCGCAACGTGAGTTATCTCAATTAGGTTATTTTGATCCGGAAAAAATGGGTGTTACACCAACTCCAAATCAGGCTACAGGAATGGTTGATATTGATTATCAGGTGGAAGAGAAACCTTCTGATCAAATTGAGTTATCCGGTGGATATGGTGGAGGCCGTGTTGTAGGAACCTTAGGAGTTACATTTAATAATTTTTCAGGAAGAAATTTCTTCAAAAAAGATGCATGGAGACCGCTGCCATCTGGTGATGGTCAACGATTGAGCGTGAGAGCACAATCCAATGGTTTATTTTACCAGTCCTACAACATGTCTTTTACAGAGCCCTGGTTGGGAGGAAAAAGACCAAACTCCTTGAGTGTAACGGCTTTTTATTCGGTACAGTCAAACGGAGAAAAGAAAAATTCAACTGTTGATGGGGCAAAAGTTAAAAACCCATTGAGGTCTTCCTTGAATATTGCCGGTGTATCTCTTGGTTTGGGGAGACGTTTGAAAAAACCGGATGATTACTTTACCGTTTATCAGGAGTTGAGTTACCAATATTATGTGTTGCAAAATTATCAGGCTATTTTCAATAATTTTAATGATGGGTATTCCAACAACATTTACTATAAAATGTCTATTCAACGAAACTCTATTGATAAGCCTATATTTGAAACCAGAGGATCGAATATCGCCTTGACCGGACAATGGACACCTCCTTATTCGGCATTTAATAAAAAAGATTATGGTCCTACCATGTCAGATCAGGAACGTTACAAATTTGTGGAATATCAGAAATATAAATTCACAACCAATTTCTTTATCCCAATTACCAACAAACGGGGAACAGATGGTAAAGAAGCACGAAATTTGATCTTGCGTGCAGCAGCAGGAGTTGGGTTTCTTACATCTTATAATAGCCGTGTGGGAGTATCACCGTTTGAGCGTTATTATTTAGGAGGTAGTGGTTTGACAGGGTATTCATTAGACGGAAGAGAGATTATAGCACTGAGAGGATATAACGATCAGTCCGTAGCTAACAACCCGTCTGATGCAAGAACAGGATCAACCTATATTACAAAATATACAACGGAGTTAAGGTTCCCGGTAACATTGAATCCTCAGGCAACTATTTATGTGTTGGGTTTTGCGGAAGCTGGTAACTCCTGGGTAAGAGCCAGGGATTTTAATCCATTCAATGTAAAACGTTCAGCTGGTTTGGGTGTTCGTGTATTTTTACCAATGTTTGGATTAATTGGGTTTGACTATGGCTGGCGTTTGGATGAGTTCCCAAACACTCCAAAAGGACAATTCCATTTTACAATTGGAGCATCAATAGGAGAGTTGTAAGTTGTTGATTGATAGTTTTTTAATGACATTAAAAAAATAACACAAATGAAAAAATTAATTTTAACATTGGGCATTGTGCTTACAACAAGTGTACTTACATTTGCACAAAAATTTGCTTACGTGGATACGGAGTTTATTTTGGGTCAAATACCTGAATATAAATCAGCACAGACAGAACTGGATAAAATTTCTGTTCAATGGCAAAAAGAAATTGAAGCAAAATATGCTGAAATCGATAAAATGTACAAAGCTTATCAGGCAGAGCAGATTTTATTGACGGACGACATGAAAAAGAAAAGAGAAGCAGATATTATTGCGAAAGAAAAGGATGCAAAAGATCTGCAAAAACAACGTTTCGGTGTTGATGGTGAATTGTTCAAAAAACGACAAGAGCTTGTAAAACCAATACAAGATAAAGTTTATAATGCGGTGAAGGCAATTTCTGAAAAAGGAGCGTACTCCGTTATGTTTGATAAATCAAGTGATTTAACAATGTTGTATGCAAGCCCGAAATTGGACAAAAGCAATGATGTGTTGGAATTGTTAGGATATAAAACTGCAAAAAGCGGTACTGGTACTGGAACAAAAACAAAATAAATTATATAAAAAAAGAAAAATCATGAAGAATACTGTAAAACTAATTGTTGTTGGATTGGTAACAATAATAGGTTCGCTTACTGCAAATGCACAAAAAATTGCGCATATCAATTTGGATTCACTAATCAGTCTAATGCCTGAGTCAAAAACTGCACAACAAGCTGTTTTGGATTATTCGAAACAATTGCAACAGCAAGTTGAAACTATGCAAACAGAATTACAAGGAAAATATGAAAAATATCAGGCAGAATCTGCAAGCATGGCACCAATTGTAAAACAGTCGGTTGAAGCAGAATTAAATGATTTAAATAAACGCATTCAAGATTTCCAGCAACAAGCTCAACAAGAATATCAAAAAAAGAGCGCTGAATTGTCTAAACCTGTTTATGATAAAGCAAAAAAAGCAATTGATCAGGTGGCAAAAGAAAATAGTTATAAATATGTATTGGATACAAGCACAGGTTTGGTTATTTACAATGAGCCAGCGGATGACATCTTTGCATTGGTAATCAAAAAATTGGCAATTACGCCTGGTGCAACAGCTAAACCCGTAACTCCAGCCCCTACAGCAACAAATCCTAAAAAATAGGTTTAAGAATAGTTAAAACTAAAATCCTTCCTCATTATTAGGAGGGATTTTTTTATGTAGAATTGTAACAAATACAAAAAGAGAATGAAAAATATTGTAAAACTATTTATTGTTGGATCTATAGCAATAGTGAGTTCTTTTACTGCTAAGGCACAAAAAGTAGCTCATATTAATTTGGATTCACTCATTAGCCTCATGCCTGAGACTTCAAAAGCAACCCAGCAAGGACAGGATTTAGCAAAACAATTGGAAGAACAAATCGGAACGATGCAAAAAGAACTGCAGGAAAAATATGATAAATTTCAAATAGATCAGCCCAACCTGACTCCGCTTATCGCAGATTCAAGACGAAAAGAATTGGAAGATTTAAACAGACGAATTCAGGAATTTCAACAACAAGCACAGCAGGAGTTTCAAAAAAAGACGGGTGAGTTTTCAAAGCCTGTTTATGATAAAGCAAAAAAGGCGATTGCAGAAGTAGCAAAAGAGAACGGATATAAATATGTATTGGATATAAGTTCGGGAGTTGTTATTTACAATGAGCGTACAGATGATATTATTGCTTCGGTAATTAAAAAATTGGGTTTCACACCCAAACCAACTAACCCAATAGCGCCACTTCCTCCAACGGATCCTAAAAAATAGACCTTGTTTATTTAAATGAAAATCCTTTCTGATTATTCAGAGAGGATTTTTTATGTCTGTTTGATATATAGTGTCAGCCATTTTTATTTAGTAACTTGCCTAAAAAATAAAACGTGTCAACAAAGAAACCAATAGGAGTATTTGATTCCGGTTACGGAGGTTTAACGGTTTTGAAAGAAATTGTTAAGGCACTACCCGAATATGATTATGTGTATTTAGGTGATAATGCTCGCGCACCATATGGTTCGAGGTCTTTTGAAACAGTTTATGAGTATACATTGGAATGCATTCTTAAATTGTTTGATATGGGGTGCGAGCTTGTTATTCTGGCTTGTAATACGGCTTCAGCAAAAGCGTTGAGAACAATTCAACAAAAAGATCTGCCGACTATTTCAACAACAAAAAGAGTGTTGGGGGTTATTCGACCAACTACCGAAATTGTGGGAAAGTATAGTAAAACAGGGCATGTTGGAGTATTGGGAACCAATGGTACTGTGATTTCAAATTCCTACCCAATAGAGATAGCAAAATTTTATCCAACACTTGTTGTTCATCAGGAGGCTTGCCCGATGTGGGTGCCGATTATTGAAAACAATGAAATTGATACAAAAGGAGCTGATTTTTTTATTAAGAAGCATATCGAAAATTTATTGAGCCAGGATAAACGCATTGATACGATCATACTTGGTTGTACACATTATCCTTTGCTTCTTGATAAAATAAAAAAACATGTTTCTGAAAATAGTGTTATACTATCTCAGGGAGAAATTGTAGCAACCAGCCTAAAAGAATATTTGCAAAGACATCCGGAACTCGAGAAACAATGCACCAAACAAGGAACAGTCGAGTTTTATACAACTGACGATTCGGATAATTTTGATAAAGCTGCAAGTTTGTTTTATGAAAAGCCTGTTTATTCAAAACACTTGAAACTTTAATTCCTCAAGCTTCTGATGGTCATTAAACGTTAAGCTTTTTCAACGCGATCAATAATTTTCAGCGATTTCTCACGTATAACTTCCTGCACTGTTCGTTTTTGTATTTTGGATTCCAGCCAGGAAATAATATCAAAATAAATAAACGCACGTTTTTCGAAGTGGTTCTGTTCTAATTTTTCCATTTCTGCTTTTAACTGGATAAGGCCATTTCTAAGATTTTTGGCGCTACCGTCCGTTAAAATTCGCTTCAGAAAATCCAGAATATAGGTTTGGTAAATCGTTAAGTCTCCCTTTTTTATGAAATAACGATAGGTGGATTTAATATTGGACTCAACCAAATCGCTATGCTCTAATTCAAAGTGGCAAATTAAGGAAAGGATACGCGAAAAAGAGTATAAGTCCTCCCGTAATTGTATTTCCCGCTCGTTCAATATTTTATTTAACCATTTCAGCGCCATTTTAAAATTGCTGCTTCCGAAATACAAACAACTTATTTTATAATAGAAAATCAAGATGGAATGCTTGTCGAGTTTTGAAATAAATTTATTTATTTCACTCTCTAATGCAGCGACCATACGTGTTCCTGATTTAAATTCACCAGACATAAAATGCCTGTTTATTTCATGAAAATAAATGGTCTTGAATAAACTGAGGTTAA
>DAORKB010000203.1:4606-6249 GCA_035439365.1 Bacteroidia bacterium | reverse complement strand
AATGAATGCTTTCTTTAAACTAAATATTAAAACTTACTATGATGTTTAACACATAATTTATATGCTCATTTATTGAATTTAATCAATACTAGAGGCAGGTTCAATATGTTTTTAATTACAATGCCCAACATCATTTATTGATTCATTATTTCTGCAAAACCTTATCATAATTCAAACTCATCACCTTTGATTTGCCAACAACTAAGTCTGAATACTCCTTCGCTATTTTTGCTCCCAATGTTTCAGCAAATGGTTTTGAAAATGTTACATCGTCTACAGATTCTATCCCTACTACTTCGGCAGCAGTGCCCGTATAAAATGCTCCCTCAGCACCTTTTAAATCAGCAGGTTTTAGATGTTGTTCTTTCAATGGTATATTCAAGGCAGCAGCCAACTCGATTACTGTTTTTCGGGTAATTCCATTCAAAATATTGCCAGTTGGTGGGGTGTAAAGCGTACCATTTTTTTCAAGGAAGAAGTTGGCACCAGGGCCTTCTGCTATGTTTCCGTTTAAGTCTAATAACAAAGCTTCATCAAACCCTTTTTGTTTTGCTTCAGTACTTGCAACGATTGAGTTTACATATTGACCAGAGCATTTTGCCTGCATGGATAGGGAATTGGGGTTTGGGCGCTGGAAAGAAGATATGGTTAAGCGAAGTGTTTTATCACCAAGATATTTGTCCCATGCCCATGCACAAATAAATACATCTGATTTATCAGGTGCTTTCAACGACATGTTTGGATCTGCAGCGTAGATAAGAGGTCTGATGTATGCTTCTTTCAAATTATTTTGTTTCAACAATTCGTAGGTTGCTGCAACAAGTTCATCCACCGAATAACTAAGTGGCAGATTAACCAGTTCACAAGAGCGTTTCAAGCGCTCATAATGTTCTTTTCCTTTGAACATTTGTGTACCTTCGGGTGTAAGATAAGCCCTGATACCTTCAAATACTGCATAGCCATAATGAACAGTTTGTGCATAGATGCTGCAGGATGCATCTTTTGCTTTGAGGAATTTTCCATTTATAAAAACTGTTGTGTCATCGTTAAAGTAATTCATCTTTTTATTTGTTTTAGTTTCCTTGTATAGTGTTTTAGAGTGCTCGGTTTCACCGGCCGTAGCTTTAGCGTAGGCTGGTTGTTTGTTTATTTTTGCCTTATTTATCAGTCGGCCTTCGCCAAGGCTTCGGCCGATGATTTCCAATTTGCCTATCGTCAAATTGTAAAACAAAAAAGCCTTTCTCGGTGGAGAAAGGCTTTCGATATGTTAAAGCAATACAATCCCCACCGGCTATTCGCTGGTAATGACAATTGTAATGACTACGTTAGACAAAGCTGAAAATTTCATTTTAAAAATCTAATGCCTTTAAAAAGGCTGTTTTATGCGTTTTTTATTTTAACGGTCACAAAGGAAGAGAACTTTGTTCAGGCAATAAAACAAAAATGTAAAATTATTAAACCTGACTCTACTCATATTCTTCACGTAAACCGATAAAACCATTACAAATAGAGGGTTTTTAAAAACGACAGAATTAAGCTCAACTACCTCTTTTTAAGTCGAAAATAATTTGTCTTCTGGTTGCTTATCAAATTTTAAATGCTAAACCTAACTGGCAAATGGTTGTTGCTTTCCCGATTTCGAA
>DAORKB010000203.1:0-4506 GCA_035439365.1 Bacteroidia bacterium | reverse complement strand
GCAGATGCATATTTATAGGTTTGTCTGCTCGCGGAGTATTCTAAATTCAAACCGATTCCGAAATATTTATGCAATCCGCGTTCATATTTTAAAACAGCGGTTCCATAATTTTTCAATTTGTAATCGTAATTGTAATTGTAAACAAAATCGTCTTGGATTCTTTTGCTGGGTGGGAGGCCAAACCCTAAGGAGATAATATTTGCACCATCATCAAAGGCCTGGGCGGAGCTGCTGGAGTTAATAAATAAACTTAAAACAAGTACTAAAACACTTACTGCTACTTTCTTTTTCATGATTTGTTTGGTTTAATTTAGTTTTCTTTCATTCTTTACATTTGCATTGTGTAAGCTATTTGTATAACCTACAGGTGACGGGGATGATCTACATTTTAAAGAAACGTCTTTACTTTCAAAGTATTGCCTCGAACAAATCGCTTGATAGTTTCTCCAACACACATCGTTATCACATACTATTTAACAAAAATGGCACAAACATTTATGTTTTCCAAGTATTCGTATATAAAAATTCCGGAAACTCTGCTGAATTCCCGGAACTTATTCAAAATACTTATGTTTCTATTACTCTTTTATAACCTTAACCAGCTTCTGTGCCTCTGCTGTATTGATTTTCACAAAATAGAAACCAGCAGGTAAGGCTTCTATATCTAATTGAATCGTATTCCTTTTAGATAAATTATCAGTGATCACTGCTTTACCCAACATATCAACAACCATTACAGAAGTAATGTTCTCTGTAGCTTTAATTGTCAGGAAACTATTTGCCGGGTTGGGATAAACACTGATGTAACTCGCATAAAGCTCATCAACTCCGGTACAGTTATCAACCTTTATAACTATTGGAGCTGATTTGCTTGTACATGCGCCGCCAGTAGCACTAAGTGTTACGGTATAGGTTCCTTCATTCGGATAGGTATGGGAAGGATCTTTATCAGTGGATGTTGCTCCGTCACCAAAATCCCACTTATATGACGTCGCATTTAAACTACCATTGGTGAATTTTACAGTTGCCGGTTTGCAAACAATTGTATCATCTGCAAAGAATGCAGAAGTCGTTAAAGGATCGTCTTTCGCCCCTACACCAATTGCGTAAAATGCATCAATTGTTGCATGCAATTGAGGTGAGCAGGTATTAAATAAATCCGTAGCTGCTTTAATTGCTGCGGTACGGGTAGTTGAATAGGTAGAACCGGAGCTCATATATACGGTTAATGCACGATATGCAATTTTTTCTGCATCTGCTCTACCGATACCTTTAATGTCATATGCGCTTTTAATATCATTGGTGCCTTTTCCACCTTCACATAATAAATAAAACCAATGACCAATTGGTGAACCGTTCTTATGCACTTCTCCACCTTGATCCCAGTAGGTACCTTTATATGTATCCGGGTTATTGTTCTTTGAATTTGGATCTTCCAGTGAACGTTGCCAACGCGGAATTTTTGCAAAATCGGTTCCCATGATCCAGTTGTGTTCAGCAGCAGCGGGCCTTGCATACGCTTCGACACATGTTCCGAAAATATCAGCAAAGCCTTCGTTCAATGCACCTGGTTCTCCGCTATAATTAAGTGATGCAGTATGTGTAACCAAACCGTGTGTTAATTCATGACCACAAACATCCAATGCAGCAAAAGGTCCAACATCGTTTCCATTTCCATCTCCATACAACATCGTTGTTCCGGTCCAATATGCATTCATATCTTCAGAATTGTGAATGAGACTTACCAATTTTATCCCTTTATTATCCAAACTGTTTCTACCATGCACATTCTTATAATAATCATAACTCATTTCAGCTCCCCAATGCGCATCCAATGCATATCTGTCGTCATTGGTAACGTTCCAGTCTTTTGTAGAACTTGTCACATCCGTAGTAGAACTTCCTGAATATTTTTTTGTTTGAACACCTTTTCCACGACTTGTTTCATTGAGTGTGTAAACTCCCGATGTGTTTTTGGAAGTGGTAATTGTTCTTGAACCACTGTATAATGTATTTGCAGTTCCTTGCTCATCAGCTCCATGTATTTGCTCCTCTTCGGCTACAACAACACCTGAATTTGCTTCGACATAAATAAATTTACGTGACAATGGTTCTGATGCAAAAATGTCGAACTTGTATGCCAACACAAAACTCCCAGCCGAGTAATCTGCATTGTCTTTATGAACAATCACTAAGTCTCCTTTTGGTGCAAAACTAAAATCAGACTCTTCTAAGGCTTCACGAACACCTTGTTCATATCCTTTGTCTTCCCACATGTACTTTTTTGCATTCATTTTATTCAATGCAATTTTCAACGCTTCTGCTTCATTTAAAGAAGCGCCACGCGCATAGGTTGATTGAAAATTTACAAAGTAATCACCATTCACTGAAACGATTACTCCATTTTTTTCATGTGTAATGACCATGGTTCCTTGAACAGGTATATCATTCACATACTGTTTGTAACGTGTATGTGTAAAACCCAGGTTATCATTTTCTACGTTGTATGGTTTCAATGTTGAGATGGCCGGCAGGCTAAGTGCCTTCGCTGCCCAGGAAGTAAACTCATTCTGTTGAATTTCTTTACCTTCCTAAAAGTCAATAAACGCAGGTAGTTGGGTTTGCTCATTGATGGCAAGCACATTTGTGCCAGCGAGTCTGTTTGTTTGTTGAGCTGATAGAGATGCGCTTGTTAATACGAGTGCACATACTCCTGCAGACAAAACAGTTGTAATTTTTTGTTGCATTTGATTTGGGGATTAAGATTAGTTTAGAGATTAATTAATCTAATGTACTTAATACTAAGTAAAACCAAACAAATTATCTTTAAACTTAAGCCCCAGTCGCCCTGTTTATAAGGGTTATGAACCATTACCACCAAAAATTATCTCTGAGAAATAACAACTCATCAGCAATTCATTACGCTCTGTCGAAAGTATAATTTCCAACCAATTCAGAGGATTGTTCTATCAAAAAAACTCAATGCAGACTTTTTTCCTTTTTTTCGGCCCACTCACGGAAGTTAAAGAGCTTAAACATCACTTTTTCAGCTTCCGTGTTTTCAATCGCTGCTAACTCTTTGGAAAGTGCTTTAAATTTTTTCTTTATCTCCTGAGAATTGGTCTCCTGTAAAAGTGTTTTGAAGAATTGTACAATCAATTTATGATAGGAATCAAACGAATTATTTTTTGTCAGGAAATTTTTTGTCGACTTTAAAATATACTCGAGATGATCATAGTTTTTCAATTCATAATGGATCATCAGATTCAATACTTTTGCGAAACACTGAATATCCATTCGCATGATATTTTTGTAGCCAAGAATAAAGTTTACCCATTTCAATGATTTCGAATATTCCCCAACAAGGAAATACAACATGGTAAAGCTATCCAAAGAAGCGATGAAGAATGAATTATTAAACAACGTTTCATTTTCTATAAGCTCTTTTTCAATTTTTTCGACGTAGACTACACCCTCCTTGTGTTTCTTCGTAAATAAATAATAAGCCAATCTGTTTACAATTACTTTTTCTTTGATGCGATGTGCCAGGTAATTGTTGTCTGTATGAATGGTGTTTAATTTATTGATCAGATCCAACGATTCTTCATACTTCTCTAACTGATGAGAAACATAAATTAAATTATTTATGGCCGTGGTATAATTAATCAAACTTACTTTTAATAATTCCGGATCCTGTTCCATGTGACTCACCAGCTTCAGAAACGTTTCATATCCTTCTTGTTTTTTTTGATCGGTATTTCCATTCATTAAAACACGACCTCGCAGGTGATAATAATACACGCCGGCTTTGTAGGAGAGAAACTGATGATTGGGTTTCAACAACGGATGCTTTAACAACTCTTGCTTTCGCTGTTGTTTTATTTCATCCGATTCATTTGAATGGAAGATGGAATTGTAAACATTTCGTAAGTATTTAAGTTCGGCCAATTCCGAAATTTTTGCAAATACGATACGTTGTTTACTATAAATTTCGAGTGAATAAGTTGTTGTCTCATTATCTGCAAGCAGGTCATAATTCAATCGCAACAAACGATCATAAATATCCAAAGACAACACATGAAAATCATACCGTTCAGCAATTTTTTCGGCTTTTAGCAACACACGGTAACTTTCTCTGTATAATGCCTTTTTAATAAGTACTTCGGCATTCTGCATCAAGTCTATTAAATTCGTTTTTACTGATGCCTCGTTATAATATGATTTTAATTGTTTGAGAATTAAGTTGAATAAATAGTTTTTTACAACTGGTAAATGCTTAACAAATGCATGATTTTTCAACTTCACTTTTAGTTTATCTTCATTGTATTCATCAAATTTATCAATTGCATAAAACAATGTTAAGTAGTCGGTTGATTCAGCTTTTTTTGCAGGTAATGATTTAACGAAAAATGCTTTTTCCCCTTGTGTAAGGGACTTAATAAGAGAAAATAAATTATCCTTGCTTGACATAGTAATTAAAAATAAATAATGCTGTTAGAGAGCTAA
>DAORKB010000202.1:0-6257 GCA_035439365.1 Bacteroidia bacterium | reverse complement strand
TGTATTTTTCACGATCTTGTACAAGAAACGACTTTAATTGCGTAAAATAAGGGGCTTGAAATTCATCGGATAATTCCTTTTTCCATGTTTCTTCTATTGCAACCACGGGTGTTACTTCCATAATTTGTTATTTAAATGTTAAGATTTATGCCGACGAATGTATATTATTTACTGTTCAAAAAATAATCATCAAATCCTTTGTATACATCGGGAAATAATATATTTTTGTATAGGTCAACGTTTTAAATTAAAATCTCTCTCATGAAAAAGGTATTTTTGTTATCTCTATCAATTTTTGTCCTAAGTAGCATGATATCTTCATGTAAAACCCACGACCATTGCGCCGCTTACACAAAAATAAACAAAATAAAAACTGAAAAGGATTTTTTGCGTATACCAGACAAATCCATTTAGTATTTATTTAACGCTTAACTAAAAATGAAAAAAATTATCATCGTTTCAACAGCAGTTTTTTTTAGCTCTATCTTGTTTTCTTGCAAGCCAGCAGCGCATTGCCAGGCTTATTCAAAGGTTTTTACACCGAAGGTAGATAAAACAGAGAAATCTATTTAATGTGAATTGGTTATCTCTTACCACTGAAGAACAGCTGGAAGAAATAGATAAACGTTCATTTGCATCCGATATTCAGGGTGTTCTTTTATTTAAGCACAGTACGCGTTGCTCAATAAGCTCGATGGCATTGAACAGGCTTGATCGTAATTTAAAACAATCAGGCAGTTTACCTGTATATCTTCTTGATCTCCTCGATTACCGTTCCGTATCACAGCAAATCGCCTTGCGTTACGAAATAGAGCATGAATCCCCTCAAATATTGATTATTAAGAATGGAAAATGCATTTATCATGCCTCTCATTCCGAAATAACTGCTTCTGCTATTGAAGCTGTTATTTTCAATAATTAAAAATAACAGTTTGTTTTAATTCAGCACTTAAACTTAATGCTACGGGGCATGTGTGAGCCGCATGCTCCAATAATTCCTTTTCCTTATCGGAATATTGATTACCGTTCATCGTGAATTCAACAATTATTTCAGAAACTCTGCGTGGGTTAGCAGCCATAATTTTTGTTATTTCAATACTTGTTCCGTCAATATTGATATTGTTTTTATCTGCAGCCATAGCCATAATGGTTACCATGCAGCAACCCAGGGAAGTAGCCAATAAATCGGTTGGTGAGAACGCTTCTCCTTTTCCATTGTTATCAACAGGAGCATCCGTTATAATCGTTTTTCCTGATCTGAGGTGGGTAGCTTCGGTTCTTAGCTTGCCATTGTAAACAATTTTAGAAGTCTTCATTTCGAATGAGATTAATGTAAATTAAGTATATTTGTATCAATATTTGTCCAACAAAAGTAATGTAATGATTAGAAAGTTTCTAACTTTTTTATTGGTTTCAATTTTTGGATTTCAGGCGTTTGCTCAGGAACCGCAGGTAAGCCCCCAGGAGTCACCGAAAGGAGAATTGAAGGATGATTTGTCGCGCTTAAAAGCCGGAGAAGATTTGAATGTATTGTATAGAAACGAAGCCTCTTTTGGTGTATACATCCATACTGCGGCAGGAATTGGTGTGTCGTATAGAAGAGGCAAGCATGTTACTGCGAAGCGTAAGCGCATGTATGAAATAGAAACACAAAATTTTAAACACCCCAAAGAAATCAAGAGTATCAATCCGTATTTTGAAAATGCAAAAGGCTTTGTGTATGGAAAATTAAATTCACTTTTAATTATTCGACCAGGTATAGGAATGCAAAACATCTTATATCAAAAATCGGATAAAAAGAGTGTAGAGATTCGGTATTCTTATTTTATTGGTGGTGCATTGGCATTTGCAAAACCCGTTTATTTAGAAGTAAAAGATATGGATGGCAATGGAGATGGACCAATTAAGATTGAACGATATGATCCGCAAAAACATTCCATTGATGAAATATTCGGGAAAGCTTCTTTTTTCAGAGGTATTGAGCACACAAAGCTTTATCCTGGAGGATATGCAAAGTTTGCATTGAGCTTTGAATATGCAGACCGGTATAATGGTTTAAAAGCAATTGAAACAGGTGCCACAGTAGATATTTATCCAAGGGTAATTCCCATTATGGCATTTAATAGAAATCAACAAGTTTTTGTTTCCTTGTATCTGAAGATGATATGGGGTAAAAAATGGTTTTAATAAATTTTTTTTGAAGAAGATATGTCAGAAATAATAGAAGTTGCAGAAGAGAAGAAATTTCAACGTAAACCAGATTGGCTGAGAGTTAAACTTCCGACAGGAAAAGAATATGCTCAGGTTCGCCAAATTGTTTCTACGCATAAGCTTCACACCATTTGCGAAAGTGGTAATTGTCCAAATATGGGTGAATGCTGGGGTGCAGGTACGGCAACTTTTATGATTCTTGGTAATATTTGTACACGTTCTTGTGGTTTTTGTGCAGTTGCAACGGGCAGACCCTTACCAGCTGATTTGAAAGAACCGGAGCGTGTAGCAGAATCAGTGCGTTTGATGAATGTAAAACATTGTGTCATTACATCTGTTGATCGGGATGATTTAAAAGATGGTGGTTCCACGATTTGGGTAGAAACGATTAACGCTATCCGCAGAGTGAGTCCTCAAACAAAATTTGAAACATTGATTCCCGATTTTCAAGGAAAATGGGAAAACCTGCAACGCATCATTGATGTAAATCCGGATATCGTATCACATAACCTGGAAACGGTTAGAAGGCTTACAAAACAAGTGCGTATTCAAGCGAAATATGATCGTAGCCTGGAAGTATTGAAACGCTTAAAAGATGCAGGTGTAAAAACCAAATCGGGTGTAATGCTTGGCTTGGGTGAAACAGAAGATGAGGTGATTGAGACAATGGATGATTTAAGATCCGTTGGATGTGATGTTCTTACGTTGGGACAATACCTTCAACCAACTCCCAAACACTTGCCTGTAGCAGAATTTGTAAGACCGGAGAAATTTGCAAAATTTAAAGAGATCGGTTTAGAGAAAGGATTCCGTTTTGTGGAGAGTGGACCTTTGGTGAGATCTTCTTATCATGCAGAGAAGCATATTTTCTAAGAGAAATAAAATGACAATGGTTTTTAAAACCATTATCATTTCAAAATACTCCACCTACGCTAAAGCTACGGCGGACGAAGAAATAAATGCGGTGTAAAACACACCGCATTTTTATTTTCACTTTATCTTTGTAAAAAATAATTAGAATGAAAAAGATTAAAGTAGCCATTAATGGTTTTGGGCGAATAGGAAGGGTTTCTCTTCGCGTTATGTTAGAGCGCAATAATATTGATGTTGTAGCGATAAATGATTTAACGGATAGCAAAACACTGGCTCATCTTTTTAAGTATGACTCTGTACATGGTGTTGCAAAAGGCGATGTAAGCTATGAAGAAAAAGCGATTGTGATTAATGGAAAAAAAATTCCTGTGTTTGCAGAGAAAGATCCTGCTAATTTGCCCTGGGCAAAACTGGATGTTGATCTGGTTGTTGAGTCGACCGGTTTTTTCTTGAACAGAGAGCTGGCTGGAAAGCACATTGCAGCAGGTGCTAAAAAGGTAATCATCTCAGCTCCGCCTTCGTCAAATGATGTCAAGACAATTGTATTGGGTGTAAACGATCATATCCTTGCTGCAGATGATGTTATTATTTCAAATGCATCTTGTACTACGAATTGTGCAGCACCAATGATAAAAGTGTTGCACGAGAACTGGGGACTGGAAGATGGTTATATCACTACTGTACACTCGTATACCGGTGATCAGAAATTACATGACGCACCTCACAAAGATTTGCGCAGGGCACGTGCAGCAGCCTTATCTATTGTTCCAACTTCAACCGGCGCAGCAAAAGCCATCACAAAAATATTTCCTGAATTAGATGGTAAGTTAGGTGGATGTGGAATGCGTGTACCGGTTCCGGATGGTTCATTAACAGACATTACCTGTGTACTTACCAAACCGGTAACGGTGAAAGAAATTAACGCTGCATTTAAAAAAACGAGTGAAAATGAATTGAAAGGGATTTTACAGTACACAGAGGATCCCATTGTATCGGTTGATATTGTTGGAAATCCATACTCTTGTGTGTATGATGCTGAATTTACTTCCGTTGTTGGAAACATGATCAAAGTAATTGGCTGGTATGACAACGAATTTGGATATTCGAATAGATTAGCTGATTTGATACAGAAGATTGGATAGTTTTTCTACTTATAATATTTTAACTCAAGGTTATTGCCGTCAAACACAGCATAGGTGTTATAGTTCACCCACTCACCAAGATTTACATACCGGCTCCTGTCATTTAATTTTATGTCAAGGGGTAAGTGTCTGTGACCAAAAATGAAATAATCAACGTGTTCTTTTTTCAAAACATCTCTTGAATAAGCAACCAACCATTCACCATCTTCTCCTTTGAATTGTTCATCTTTTGGAGCATTAGAGATGCGGCTTTTGTGTGACCAGTAATTAGCAATGCGCAACGCAAAGTTTGGATGTAAGCGCTCAAACAACCATTGACAAACAGGATTTGCAAAAACTTTTTTTATGAATTTGTATCCGTGATCACCAGGGCCCAATCCATCTCCATGACCTAAATAAAATTTTTTGTTGTTATACGTTCTGGTAATTGGATCCCTGTATATGGTAACACCAATTTCTTTTGGAAGGTAATCAAACATCCACATATCATGATTGCCGGTAAATAGTATGATAGGAACGCCGGAATCTGCAATCTCAGCCATTTTCCCAAGCAAGCGAACAAAACCCTTTGGAACAGTGTACTTGTATTCAAACCAAAAATCAAACAAATCGCCCATTAAGTAAATTTCTTCAGCATCTGTTTTGATTTCATCCAACCATTTCACAATTCTTTTTTCACGAATCAGGCTGGCTTCATGAGATGGAACACCTAAGTGAAAATCAGATGCAAAATATATTTTTTTGTTCGTTTTCAAATTCAGAGCGAAATGTTTCTGATCAAATAAAATGGGTTTACTAAATTAAGGTGCAGTGTAAAGCGTATTGTTTCCGAATAATCCAGGTTGTTCGCTTCCTTGTATTCTTTAAAATCATTGGAAATGAGTACAGGGAAATAAACTTCGGCTACGTCTTTCAATATGGGGATACAAATACCTGCATTGTACAAGATGTCTTCGGTGTCTAGCGCATCGCGTGAAGTGGTGCCAATATCAGCGTAGAGCAAAATCGGGAACTTGATATTTCCAAGTGAGGATTTAACACTTAATGATGTTATCCATTTGGAAGTTTGACCAAGTGGAGAATAAAATTTAAATGCGCCATCGGTTTCTGTAAATTGATTGGCAAGCGTTCCTGATGTTTCTGTTCTACCCAAATAAATATGGTCGTATAAATAATCCTGATAACCTCTTTGTCCGCTTAAACGAAACTCATAAGGCCCTGCATTAGCAGTGGAGCCAATAAATGTTCCGGCGAATAAGCGAACATCAATTCCTTTATTCTTTTTCTTAAAATTGTAGCTGTATTTAAATGTTAAGGATGATTTACAGATTTGGTCACCTTGTTGTAAGTTAATTTTAAGGCTGTATGGTGAAATAACATCTTTTTTGGAAAGTGTATAGGTAAGCTCATTAAAGTTTGAAAAAAACTGTGTGCGCGAATAATTTATTGTACTGTCTTTAAATATTCCCTGCGCATCGTCTCTGATAATGCTAATGTTTCTGTATTTAATGGTACTGGTAAATGGGCTGTTGGCTTTTTTCTTTTTCACTGTGAATGTAACTTCCGGAGCAATTTTGTTAAAGCTCATGTTAAAAGGAATTGTTTCATAAGCATAGCGAGTTGTGATTGCACCAAATTCAATACGTTGAAAAACTGCATTTGGATAATGCGTGTACGCAAGATGTGCATAACCATTTAAATCGTTTGTGCCGAAAGCATAAAGTGGCATCACTTCAAATTCAAAATTTTTACGTGGAATGATGCTATTGTAAAAAGCAGCACCCAGCATAAACTTATTGTAATTATTAAAACCCAATGCCGGGGAAAAGAATAACTGTGTTTTTGTTGGATTGTTTAAACCACCGAGAAATTGAATTTTTAAGGGTTCAACTGTCTTAAAAACGCCTTTTGTACGAATCGTATTATTTTTTCTATTGGTTTCAGGCATATCCTCTGCGAAATCAATTTTAAAATAATCCACCTCGGAAGCAGGGAAAGTAAGTACTTGTTTTCCTCTGAACCCTGTATAAT
>DAORKB010000201.1:4615-6261 GCA_035439365.1 Bacteroidia bacterium | reverse complement strand
CAAGGAAGCATTACACAAAGTGCCGAATATCTGGATTATAAAGAAATAAATGGCATAAAATATCCTACCTTCATCATTCTGAATGGTGGGCCATTACCACTTAAACTGGAATTAACATCGGTAGATGTAAATAAAGGGATAGATAATGCAAATTTTAAAGTAGATTTATAAACTAAAAAGTAAGCTTGCTCTCTTTTACTTTTAAGTCTGTTTTTAAAAACAGGTTATTGTAAACCTAAAAAAAGTGTTTATGAATGAAGTTGACATTATAAAGGGCTGCTTAAGGAATGATCGTGCAAGTCAAAAGCAGTTGTATGAGCTCTATTATGGTAAAATGCTGGGTATTTGTTTACGGTATTCCAAAACAAGTACAGAGGCAAAAGATATTCTTCATGAGGGATTTTTGAAAGTCTTCACGGCGTTAAAAACATTTGATACACACAACTCTTTTGAAGCCTGGATCAAAAAAATTATGATCACAACAGCTGTTGATCATTTGCGTAGAAACAAGCATAATTACCTCATTGTAAGTACTGTGAATGCTTACGAAAAACCAACAGCAGTAGAAGAAACCATAACCGACGATTCACTGTTTGCCAACATTAAAAAAGAAGAATTTTTAAAAGCCGTTCAGGAACTTACACCTGCTTATCGTACGGTTTTCAATTTGTTCCTGATTGATGGATATAGCCATAAAGAAATTGCTGAAATATTGGATGTAAGTGAAGAGACTTCCAAATCCAATCTTTCAAAAGCAAAATTTAATTTGAAAAAGAATTTAACACATTTGATTAAAGCTGTAAATAAAAAATGAGTAGCATCCCCTTAGAAGAACTGATTAAAACGAATTTAGAAAATTACGAGGCGCGTTATGATGCTAACGACTGGACGCGCATGGAAACCCTCTTGGGAACCACACCCGATTCCAGACCTTTTAACTGGAAACCGGTATTGATTGTTTTTATTGTCCTGGGATTATTGGGGGGAGGATATGTTTTATTCACCACTGTTGATTTTTCGAAAATACTTTCAAAATCAACACCCGTTTCAACACCACCAGCTGTTGTAAAAAAAGCACCTGTAATACCACCTAAAAAAACGATAACACCAACACCTCCACCAACTCCTGCTCCTGTTGTGAATACCGATTCTATCCGACAAGCAGAGGAAGCTGCTGCCGCTGCTGCACTTGCTGCTAAAGAAGAGGAAGAGCGTAAACAACGTGAAGAAGCTGAAAAAGAAGAGGCCCGTTTGAAAAAAGAAAGACGAAAAGAAAAAGAGGAACCAACAAAAGAAGAGATTGAATTGCGCAGAGCACGCCGCAGAGCAATGGCCAATGCAGATAGCGGTAAAACAAACACCTCTTCCAATGAAAGTACAAAAGAAGCAGAGAAGCCTAAGAGTACACATATTGGTTTGAATATTTTCTCGACAATGAATGCAGATAGCTTGAAGAAATATCAGGAGAAAGCAAAGAAGGATAGTACGAAGTAATAACTTACTAAAGTTGCCCCTACCAGATTCTTGCTATTGGCTAATTATCTTACGCACATACTATTTATATGCTTCTTAACGTTAAACTTCGTTTAAGCAGGTAAGACAATGCTTTGGTTCTTTAAAATATAAATTGATATTACTAGTAAGGG
>DAORKB010000201.1:0-4515 GCA_035439365.1 Bacteroidia bacterium | reverse complement strand
AAAGTTTAATGGTAAGCTTTCCTTAAACAAGGAAACGATCACAAGTTTAAATCACATTCAAATGCAAGAAATAAATGGCGGCGCAACAGAAATGTTTCATTCGCGTCTTTTGTGCCAATCTTCAAATCAGGAAACAAGAAATAAATGTTGTACGCTTGAAGGTACTACCAGCAATATGGGAGGTGGTTGTAACTAAACTTAGTTTTGTAGAAGCAGATCTTAACAGTCTGCTTCTATTTTTTATCAAATAATCATGGTATGATAAAAAAAATTTTGTTGTTTTCGTTACTACTTTCATTTCATCAATCTTTTTCACTTACGGATACAAATAAAAATATTGAATTATTTGGACGTATTTGGGGGATGGTAAAATTCTACCATCCTAAAATTCAAAAAAATAAACTTGATTGGGATAGCATTTTTGTGGAGAAGTATGATGCATTTAAAAACAGTGCAGATGATACTCATTTTAATTTCCTGCTAAAAGGATTATGGGACATAACAGGTTCCATTGACACCACAATAAAACCATATAAATACCTGCCGAGCGATACCACTCTTTGCAATCTGCATTTTAATTGGATTGAATTCAGTTCCATTTTAGATAAACAAAACAAAAACTACTTAACTAATTTGATCCGATTTTACCACCCGGAAAAGAATGGTGTTCTACAAAAAGAAAATATCAAAGGGTACGATATGAATCAGGTCCCATGGGAGAATCCGACACCTTATCCCAATGAAGCCAAATGCATGCTTGCTTTCTTTAATTATTGGAATCGAATCAACTATTGTTTTGCGTATAAAAAACTTATGGATATTCCATGGGATAAAACATTGATCGAGTTTATCCCTGAGATAAGAAAAACATCAAACAGCAGAAATTTCTATTTAAAAATGGCAGAGTTGATCACTCGTTTAAATGATGGACATGGTTGGTGCGTAAATAAAGAAGTTTACGACGAAATAGGAACATCTATGAAAATACCTATTGATTATGTGGATGGTAAAACTGTTATTTCGTTCATTAATGATTCCTTGTCTTCTTTTTTAGGCATCCATCGTGGAGATGAAATTTTGGAAACTGATGGAATACCCATTCTTCAAAAAAGGAAAAAGCTGGATAAATACATTGGAGGATCAACAAAATATGGAATCGAATCACAAAAAAATTCACGCATTCTTGGTATTAAAAAACATGTTGCTTTTTCCTTAAAAATCAAAGATACATTGGGTAATGAAAAAACACTTCATTTTGATGGTGATAGCCTGTTTTATAAAAAATTAATTCATTATACCAACCTTACCAAATCGGAAAAACCTTTTAAATTCATAACCTCTAATTACGGGTATATAGATGCCGGAATAACTTCTGATAAGAATATAAAAATGGCATTTAGAACATTTCATAAAACAAAAGCCATTATCATTGACAATAGAAAATATGGTGGAGGTAATCGACATCTTTATACTCATTATTTAACAAATGAGAACAATGCCTATGCAATTTACTATGAGTCCGATCCAACTTACCCTGGTACGTTTAAAAAATTAACTTATTACAGCAATTCTTTACGCACATCTTACTTTAAAAGAAAGTACAAAGGGAAAGTGATTGTCCTGATAAATGAAAACACTGGAAGTGCTATGGAGTTTAATACCATGTGCCTCCAAGCCACTGGTAAAGTTGTTATTATAGGAAGAAATTCTGGAGGATATGATGGTGCATGCCGGCCTTTTTTTATTCAGCATGATTTCGGAGCTGCATATTCAGAGGATGCCGTACTCTATCCAAATGGTAAACAAATACAAAGGGTCGGAGTAACTCCTGATATTTACGTTAACAAAACATATGAAACAATTAAAAAAGGGAAGGACGAAATTCTTGAACAAGCAATTCAATATCTAAATGATACTTTAAAAAATTAAAATGAATAAATGGTTGTTCCAGATAAAAAAGACATTCACAATAAAATTGAGCAAATCAAAATAGAATTGCTGAATCAAAATTCTACTGAAAGAAAAAGCCTTTCGTTAATGAGCGGAATGATGGGAGAGTTGTTATTTTATTACAATTATTGCAATTATATAGGACACATAAGCCCAGAAATAGAAGATCGAATAATTTTTATATTAAATAAAATAATTTCTGATATTAACAACGGTCATATTCATTCTTCTTATAGTGGAGGATTAGCAGGAATTAGGTGGGGGATTGATTTTTTAAATAAACGTGAATTTTTTGAAATTGAAGAAGATGATTCATTTAATAAAATAGATGATTACCTGAATTTTGAAATGAATCGTTTTATTTCTATGAACGATTATGACTACTTACACGGTTCAATAGGAATTGCCCTGTATTTTTTGGAAAAGTGTACAGAAAAAGAATCTTATCAACTATATATAGAGAATTTTGTCAAACAATTAATTAGTAACTCCATTTCAACAGGAGAAGGAAAAATCGCCTGGAAAAGTTATTCTCCAAAAAATAAGAGCGATGAATTCAATTTAGGATTGTCTCATGGCATTCCAAGTATTATTGTATTTCTTTCCAAATGCATTAAAAAAAGAATTTTGAAGGATGAAATTTCAAATTATTTAACCCGTTCGGTAACATTTCTTTTAGATTCTAAATTAAAGGAAAACCAAACATCTTTATTCTCTCACTCGGACACTAGCATTAAACCTACACGACTAGCTTGGTGCTATGGCGATCTTGGGATTGCTTCATCTATCTGGCAAGCTGGAATAGTTTTAAATAATGAAAAGTGGAAAAATGAAGCCGTTCAAATTATGCTATTTAATGCTACACGTAAAGACCTTGAAATTAATGGGGTTAAGGATGCTGGTTTATGTCATGGAACTTCTGGAATTGCTCATATTTTTAACCGGTTTTATAAAGAAACCAATAAGATCGAATTTTACGATGCTGGTAATTATTGGTTTAATGAAACATTAAAAATGGCAAAATTTCATGATGGATTAGCCTCATATAAAACATGGGAAATAGAGGATGGATGGCAAAATGGGTACGATTTGTTAACTGGTATTTGTGGAGTAGGTTTATCTCTCCTTGGTTGTGTTAGTAATGATATAAATAATTTAGACTGGGATGCATGTCTAATGCTATCCTGAGCAAAAACGCTATCAACTATTTTTTAATGAAACTGAAAGAAGGCATTTTAATTTCTCTGACTTATCTCTCCTGTCTTTCTATGAAGATTGATCAAACAGTTCAATCGCTCTACATTATTCCCGGTAAAGGAGTTGGTGAATTAACATTACATGTTAATACAAAGAAGGATGTTGAGGCATATTGGGGGAAAGGCAAGAAAGTAGATTATCCGTTTTCATTTTCAAACCACAGTATTCAACTCACAAAATTTGTATATCCACAAAAAGGTATTGAAGTAGAATATTCCGATTCACATCATCCAAAGGACACAGCTACTTTAAAAACAATTCAACTTAAAAGCCCCTGCGATTTATCAACGAAGGAAGGAATAAAAATAGGTACGACCAGGCAGGAGGTCGAGAATGCTTTGGGCCCACCACTTACATCCAAGTATGAAAAACTACTGAATGGTGTTTATCATGCCATTCGATATAATAGGATTGAATTTATTTTTGAAAGTAATAGTGATGAACTTGAAAAAGGGGATTGTAAAGTAAGTGAGATTTTTCTATTTTGAAAATCGTATTTAGTCCACTGGCGTAGCATACTTCGATGGGCGTAGCGTCCCGATACGCTCTGGTACACAAGGTCTCCGGCCTGATAAGTATTTTTCTCCGATAGCTATCGGGATTAAATTTTTTTCTCACACAAGCTTAAACACTTTCTTGCCTAAAAAATTTGCAGTTCGCTCTTTTCGTGGACGTCAGCCGCATGTACTTCGATTGAAGTTTTGTGGTATTTTTTTAGGATTAATTCTACAGTAAAGTAAGCGTCTCGCCTGACTATTAACTAACACTTACCGCCTTCACCTGCAAACGTTTCAAGGCCTTCTGAAAACTTACTTTTTCATTTACCAAATCAACAAGTTTATCAATGCTTACTCTATCCTGTGTCATTGTATCTCTGTGACGAACCGTAACGGTATTATCTTCTAACGTTTGGTGATCTATTGTAATACATAATGGTGTACCAATCGCATCTTGTCTTCTATACCGTTTACCAATTGTATCTTTTTCATCAAACGTACAAGCATGATCAAATTTCAACATATCCATGATCTCACGCGCTTTCTCTGGCAAACCATCTTTCTTTAACAATGGCAACACAGCTACTTTTATAGGGGCTAAAAACGCTGGTAAATTCAATGCCGTACGAATGGTTCCATCTTCCAGTTTTTCTTCCACATATGCTTTTGACATCACCGCCAAAAACAAACGATCCAAACCAACGGATGTTTCCACCACATAAGGCACATAGTTTTGATTCAATTCGGGATCAAAGTATTGTAATTTTTTTCCGGAGTGTTGTTCATGTGCTTTTAAATCAAAATCGGTACG
>DAORKB010000200.1:0-6274 GCA_035439365.1 Bacteroidia bacterium | reverse complement strand
ACATCAATGTGAAAACATTGGAAGATGAAGATTATATCAATAACAACTTCATCATCATGTGTACAAAGAATGGTGTTATTAAGAAAACAACATTAGAAGCCTATTCACGTCCACGTCAAAGTGGTATTAATGCCATTACAGTTAGAGAAGGCGATGCTTTACTGGAAGTATTATTGACAAATGGAACCAATGAAATCATGTTAGCTTCTAAAGAAGGTAAAGTGGTTCGTTTTAATGAAGCGGATGTTCGTCCGATGGGACGTAATGCTTCTGGTGTAAGAGGGATTAACCTTGGTGACGAAAAGGACAATGAGGTAATTGGAATGATTGCTATGCCTGATAAAACAAGCAACGTAATGGTTGTTTCAGAAAAAGGGTATGGAAAACGCTCGGATATTGAAGAGTACCGTGTCACACAACGTGGTGGCAAAGGTGTAAAAACCATTAACATTACCGACAAAACAGGTAACCTCATTGCCATTAAAAATGTGACGGATAAAGATGATTTAATGATCATTAATAAATCCGGTATTACCATTCGTTTAGCGGTGAGTGAATTAAGAGTAATCGGAAGAGCAACACAAGGTGTACGTTTGATCAACTTAAAAGAGACAGATGAAATTGCCGCAGTTACGAAAGTAGATGTGGAAGATGCTGTAGCAGAAATTGAAGAGACAGCCGAAAATGGCAGTGTTGACAATTCCGCGGCTCCATCGGCTACAAATGAAAATACGGACGAAACATCCCCAACTGAAAATTAATAACCTGTAAAATAAAATAAAAACAACCTATGAAAAAAATAACTGTGCTGTTATTATTAACGCTACCAATGGTAACAGGCTTTGCTCAATCAGCAAAATTGACGAATGCAATTAACTATCTGAAAGATTACAGAAATAATGGTGATCTGGAATCATTGCAAAAGGCGAAAGAAAATATTGAATTGATTGCATCCAATCCGGAAACAAAAGACCCTGCTAAAGTTCAAAAAGTGAGAGGCGATATTTACATTGCTTTATTTGAAAGTAACCTAAAACAGCAAACAGATAAATTAGCAAGCATTTCTGATCCAACAGCACGCACATTGGCTGGATATAAAAATACATCAGCTACAGAATTGGATGAAGCTGTAAAAGCATTCAAATCGGCGAAAGAAAATGATAAAAAAGGCATTTACGCTTTGGATATTTCAAATGCAAATGTTCTTATTTTGAACCATTACTTTAACATGGGAAATGGAAGTTTCGGAGATCAAAAATTTGATCTTGCGTTGCAGATGTATGAAAAAGCTTCTGCATTGGATGAAAGCAACGATAGCTCGCTGCTTAACAATTTAGCTGCAAGTGCTTTGTATGCAAAAAAATATGATAAAGCAAAAGCTAGCTTCACAACAATGGCAGAAAGAAAAATTGGTGGCGCCAGTACCTACAGCTCATTAATGGATGTAAATTTCAATTTGAAAGATACAACAGCTGGATTAGAAGCTGTAAAAAAAGGACGCACGCTTTATCCGAGTGATAGTGATTTGTTAAACGCAGAAACCAATTATTATTTAAGTAAAAATAAAAGCGCAGACGCATTAAAAAACCTGAATACAGCAATTGCTGCTCGTCCTAATGAAGCAACACTTTACTTGGTAAGAGGTGGGGTTTATGATAAATTAGCAAACCCGGAAGGTGCAAATGGAACCCCGCTTCCTGCACCAGCAAATGCAGCAGAGCTTTTAAAATCATGTGAAGAGGATTATAAAAAAGCGGTTTCTCTTTTCGAAACAAAATACAAACCTGGTGCACCTGCAGAAGAATTGAATCAATATGTATCTGCCCTTTTTAATTTAGGTATTCACTATTTTAACAGTGGAGCTAAAATTTCGAAAGCTGCTGATGACATTAAAGACAATGCAAAATTTGCAGCTCAGAATAAAAAAGCCAATGATGAATTTAATAAAGCATTGCCTTTTATTGAAAAAGCACATGAGTTAAGACCTGATAAAGATACCAACTATGCATTGAAACAGATTTATACACGTTTGGAAATGTCAGCGAAATTAAAATCCTTAAATGATCAATTGAAAAATTAGTTTTTGTTTTGTTTAATGCAAAAGTGAGAACTGATTATCGTTCTCACTTTTTTTTTGCCTCATACTAGCCATTTAGTTTATGAAAATAATGCTGGAAACCCCACGGTTAATTTTAAGAGAAATGAACGAAGGCGATGCAGACGCTCTTTGGGAACTTGAATCAGACCCGGAAGTACATCGGTATTTAGGTAATCATCCGGTACAGCATAAAGATGAAATAAAAACAATCATCGAATCCGTTCTAAGGCAATACAAGGAAAATGGCATCGGACGATGGGCTGCTGTTGAGAAAGAGACGGGAAATTTACTTTTCAAGGTGTTGAACAGTATTGGTGTCATTTACCGAAAAAAGAGTGGGAGCAGAGTAAGAAAGAGTTAAGAATAAATAGAAATGCTTAAAAATTAACTCCAAATTTAAATCCTATCCATGCATTGAAATACCGATTATCGGGATCGGAGTAGGATGTATATAAACGCGGGGTATACGCCAAAGAAATAAACATTTGTTCACTGGCATCAATATTTAAACGTAAACCAACCCATCCGTTAAAATTCACAAAAGCCACTTTATACGAATAGACAGCTGGTAAAACTCCTATTTCACCCACCAACGCCTTCTTTCCAATAAGCCCCAATACACCTGCCTGAAAACCGAAAACAGGTCTTACTCTTACTTCATTTACTGCATTTTTTCCCAAACTGTTAATACCTGCCAACACATGGGTGTGTAATTTAACTGCTGGCCGGGAAAAGAATTCAAATTCATGGAAAAGACTAAATGTATTTTGTCCACCAATTTGAGCACCTCCATAAAATGGTTGTGCAACGGCGGTAGTATCACTTTGAGCGCGACCGATCAGGTTTAGCAAGGCAAAAACAAATAAAAGAAACTGCTTAGGTTTCATAGAAATGATCTGATTTTTTGTTTACAGCGTATGGAAAAGTACATAAATAATTCAATCCTTCAACTTGTTTCTCTTCCTTTCGTTAATTAAAATATACCGTTAAAAAAATATATTTGTTATCGAAAAGGCAATTTTTCAATATTTGCAACGTGTTCCTTCTGTTTATTTTACCGTCTGTATTTTATTTATCAATAAACAATCTAAAATCTAATAGTTTCGTATACCAACCCGATTAATGAAAGGAGATGAAAACAAAAGTCAAAAAAAATCAGGCTACAACTATTTTTGATAAAATCTATTTGATTTTTTTTCTCCTGTTGCCCTTCGTTTATTCCGATAAACTCATTGATCCGGTGCTTGTTTCAAGACAATTGTATCTGAGTTGTTTTACAATGATTCTTATTTTTTTTATTGCGAATAGGTTTTACGCAAAAAAGATGTCGATCGATACATCTTTTTTGAAGATGCGATTTTTTTTTATTCAGTTCCTTTTCTTAGTTATTGTACTGATCTCTGGTACCCAATCCATACTTTTATCTGAAAGTGTGTATGTGTTTTCAAAACTAGGTGTAATGTTTATTTTTACACTTGTTACTACCTATCTGCTTATTCAAAATCAGTTGCATATTTCCTTCCTGGCAAAATCACTTGGGCTGTTTTGTTTGATTATACTGTTAAATGCAAGTCAGCAAGCGTTTTCATTTTCAAAACAAAGCACTGATTTTTTTGACAGTATGATCAGTGTCAGATCTACTTTTGGGCATAAAAATTTATTGGCGTCCATCCTTTTTTTGACATTGCCTTTTTCATTGATTTTAATTCATGTTGGTGAAAAATGGTGGAAAAGAGGTGCTTTTGTTTTAATAACCGGAGTTTTATTATTTGCATGGTTGCTCCAGGCAAAGGCTGTTTTAATTTCTTGTGTGGTTTTTTTTATCACTTTTTTTGTATTGTTTTATAGCAGAAGAGAAACGATTGAAAAAGGTGTTATAAAGAGAATCGCTATTGCAGCTGGTTTGTTTATAATTGGAGCCGGCATTTTTACAATTTGCAACAAAGAAAAATTTCCCCGTTTACTTGATAAAAAAAGCAGTTATGAACGATTGGAGCTATGGAGAAACTCAATAGAAATGGCCAAAGAAAACCCTTTACTGGGTGTTGGTGCAGGCAATTGGCAAATTCATTTTCCGAAATATGGGTTGAATAATTTTGGAGATGAGCAGGTAAAACAAGGCATTACCACTTTTCAGCGGCCCCACAATGATTTCCTTTGGGTACTCTGCGAAATGGGAATTTTCGGATTAATAACCTATCTGCTTATTTTCAGCACCATTATATATTATTTAATTAAGCTTATTCGCAGTGGTAGCAATAACTTTTTTTATGCGACGTTGCTTGCTGCGGTTATAAGTTATATGTGTGTCGCATTTGTGGATTTTCCATTGGAGCGAATTGAGCATCAACTGGTACTAGGGTTACTGTTTTCAATCGTTATAGCCGATTATTTTAAACAGTTCAAAACTACAACAACAAAAAGAGAAGATGTAAAGAAGGCTCATATTCCAATCCTACTGGCCTTTATTCCAATCGTATTCTCGTTTTTCTGTATAACTTTTCGATACAAAGGAGAGTTTTATACCAAACGCTTGTACAATTTTGAACGTACTGATAATTGGAGTTCAATGCAACAAGAAGCAAAAATGGCAATGAGTATGTTTTATGAAATAGATCCGACTTCCGCGCCAATAGAATGGTATAGAGGTGTTGCCCTGTTTTCTCAAGGTGAGCTGGATAGTGCTGGTTCTTGTTTTGAAACCGCCTATAGCCAACACCCATACAATATCCATGTTTTAAATAACCTGGCGAGCTATTATGAGAAAAAAGGAGATCATGGACGGGCTGAACAGTTTTATCAAAAGGCCTTGGCCATTTCTACCGAATTTGAAGAAGCACGCTTGAATTTAAGTGCTGTTTATTACAATACGAAACAATATGAAAAAGCCTTTGAAACGATTGATCAATGCAATATCAATTCACAGGATCAAAAATATCAGCTTTTTTTACCTGCCATTCTTAATGCGGTAGTTGATGTTATGAAAGAGAAAAACAATCAACTAAAAAATATAAATGTGGATAAAGACCAGTTAGTAGAATTATATAGAGCGTCAAAAAAAGAAAACATTGATTTTAAAAATAATCTCCTCAAGCAGTAATAACAAACACCAACAAACATGAAAAAAATTAACATTTTACTTATTCTTTTAAGCCTTCCGTTCTTAACGTGGGCTCAAAATAAAGGTTCTGTGAGCCCTTCCAGTGGGGTATCAGGACAAACACTGGACGTAACCATTACTGGAAAAGGTACCCATTTTTTACCAGCCACGGGAACAACATTTGTTTCGTTTTATGGAGGTGGTGTTACCGACCATACAATTTTAAATGATAGCCTTATAAAAGCAACAATCAAAATTAATAAGACCACTACATCAGGCACTTATTCGATTGTTGTTTCGAATAGTGCAGAGTATGCAACCTATAATTTTGACGTTGATGGAACGTATGCGAGCCATTTGTCACGCGTTGATCCGGCATCCGGAAATGCAGGTCAAACACTGGATGTAACGATCACCGGGGTAAACACCAGCTTTACAAAAACGAAGAATTATGCAAAATTTTCCTTTGCATCAGGAACATCTACCCTGACAGTAGTAAATGACAGCACATTAAAGGCGAATGTAGTTATTCCATCCAATGTACTTGCCGGCGATTATGACGTACATGTAGATAATGTTATTGATGGAAGCATGGATCTATCACGGGTATTTCACGTAAATAGCGGTTTCTTATTGCCGAGTTTATCCGAAATGAGTCCGTCAAGTGGCTATCCCGGACAAACGTTAGATGTAACAATTACAGGTGTAAATACACATTTTGCAACGAACAACAACACTAAATTAAGTTTTGAGTTTAATAGTGCAAGCGGTACGATCAATGTTAATTCGCTGACGGTTTTGAGTCCGACCTCCTTAATAGCAAATGTTACCGTAAATAAAATTGATAAAGTCGGAGATGCTTTTAGTGCAAGTGTTACAAATTCGGAAGATGGAGCAATGGGAGTACCCAATAAATTCAATATTACTCCTAAACCACCATGTACTGCATACTTTACTACAGTGTATGACTCCATCAATAACACATTTACGTTAGAGCTGGATTCTGCGACGACTACGGCAACTTATTTCCACTGGGATTTTGGTGATGGTCAAACCTCAACAGCTCAAATTCCTTC
>DAORKB010000199.1:3938-6339 GCA_035439365.1 Bacteroidia bacterium | reverse complement strand
GCTCCACCACCAGCTTTGGAAATGGAATTAGTTCCTGCGGTAGTATCCTTTTTATTGTCAACATATCTTAAAAATGAAAATTGAGGTTGTCCATTGTTATCGGTTCCCAAACGCGCATCACTTGGAAGATATAAGTATACAAGCGAATCGGTAAGTAATGGAAAGCACCAAAGGTCGCCGGCTCTTACCCCGCGATCAATCATTATTTGTTGCGCACGCATAGATGAGGACCCTGCAACGCATAACAGCATTACTAAAAGATGAAATGGTTTCACATTATATTTAGTCAATCGTTTCATTTTTATCTGTTCTTCTATTTAATTTGCCGGTACTAAAAAAAGATAATTTGTTTTTAATTCAGCAAGGGGTTGTTCTTTTTCTCCTGTTGTTGCATACCAGGTCGTTCTGTAAACGATTGGTGTATTGGGATCATGGTAAACAGAAATTTTTGAATTTGATTCGGGATCGTTCGCTCTAAGGGTTAAGCTTTTTGTGATAAGCGATTTCCCCCCGATTTTAGAACCAAAACTGATGTTGGCCGAAGCAGTGTTCTTTTCTTTGAATAATGCACGGTCGGCATCTACCTCAATGTATGCTTTCTTAAATGGTAATACCAATGAAACAGCCGGGTCACCGCTTTTGATCCATTTGGTTTCATCGTTAGGAACACGTATAACACGCGTATCACCCTTCAGGCTCCATAAAATTTGATATTCATAGTTGATCCAGTCGGCTGTTTCAACACCAAGACGTGGAAATGAAATGCTTTTCAAACTTAGTCCGGCTTTTAAATCAGCAGCATTGAACATCAGTTTTTCTGTCACATCCTCATGACCGTTTGGATATTTTTTTCGGAAATTAACAGCAACAAAATTCACCAAATCGTTAAATGCATCCAGGTATTCTCCATCAACCTGAAAGTGTACTTCTCTTTTCTGAAACGCCGGATCATTCATATTAATAATCCGGAAGTAACGTTGATCTTGTCCATAAGCCTGAAAAATACCACCAATGTTACCAGAGGAGTGTACCGGAACTTTAATAGTAGTTGTTTTGCTTAAGTTCAGGTAAAATTTATTGCTCTTAACTTCTTTTACATCTTTCAATACATATTGATCATCCGTAATGTATTTGGGATTTTTATCGCGCGGGTTAAAAGCATTGGCTAATCCGAAACTAGCAGCATTTGCAATTGCTTGTCCTATTTCTTCTCCCAGATTATCTTCTTGTCTGCCTGCTTCTGTGACACCGGCCATTGCATCAATTTTTTCAGGGTCTTTGGCCCAGCCGGCTTTCGTATCAAACATCAACTCGGTTAACTTGTTAGTTACCAAACTAAGGATAGCTTCTAACTCACCGGCTTTTATTCCCAAACCGGAAGTTTGATCAAACACATCCACTTTCAAACCACCGGTTCGTTTTAAATCATCTACCACGTTACGGATTTGTTTTTTTGAGAAATCTTTTTGTTTGCTTTGAATCTCACTAAAGTGTTTGTAGATGGTGGTCATCTCTGCTGTTACAACAGCGTTGTAAGCTTTAACAGCTGCAATGTAATATCCGTGAACACTGACCGATACATCGGACGTGGGCCCTGTTAAAGAGTTCCACAGGAGCGTTGCACCCTGTTGATTTAATAAAGCTGCTACAGCAGCTCTTGAACCTGGAGTAAAAGGTGCATACCCCGATTTTACGGTACTTCTGGTTAATGCTTCTTTTCCTTCCGTATTGCTAAGAACTGCAGATACGATTTCAAAACTCGACGGAGCTTCTTCTCCCTCTTTTGTAGGGCCGGTCATCATGGGCACTGCACCAGCAATGAATGCACCCGGAACACGTTTTTTTAATTCTTTTTCAATGATTGCAAGAGCGGTGTCGGGCAAGGTGAATTCAACCAATGCATGAAACAAACCACCACTTGCTTCGCCGGTTTCACCAACATATTTTAAACATAAAAATTCAAATGTTCCGTCAGGTTTTCTCGCCAGGTGAGGAACGGTAGGTACATAATAATATGCTTTCGCGTTATCCATATCACGAAGCAACTGCACATTTCCAATTACGAATGAACCTTCGCTAAACAATACGGTTGCTTTTAAGGATGAACTCATCATACTTAAAACAAAACACAAAACAATTAATTTGTAAATTTTTTTCATTTTATATAGCATTAAATTTTTTTTCATTTTAAGCCTTCGCGCTGTTCCTTCGCCCGCCGAAGCTTCAGCGAAGGCGGGTCAATTCAACTGTGTCGTAATATCAATCAACTTATTCCAACTCTTTTGTTCTACCCACCCTCGCCCGCCGAAGCTTGAGCGTAGGTGGGTTCCCTAATTAAGCTGAGAAGTAATATCAATCAACTTATTCCAACTCTTTTGTTCTACCCACCCTCGCCCGCCGA
>DAORKB010000199.1:0-3838 GCA_035439365.1 Bacteroidia bacterium | reverse complement strand
ATTAAGCTGAGAAGTAATGTCAATCAACTTATTCCAACTCTTTTGTTCTACCCACTTCCCATAATAAGGGGCCGTATCATTTTTAATTTCAACAACTCTGTATTTAAGTGGCCTGTCCATTTTTACAGCATATTTAAAACGCAATCCGGCATAATAAATATCAGGAGATGATGAATAGAAGGTAACATTTTGTTTCACCTCTTTTCCATCCATTCCGGTTGCAACAGCTTCCAGTCGTTTTGCATACAAATCTTTGCGTAAGTCATTATTAAAGTCGTAGCAACGAATATCGAGTACTGCATAATCAGGTGGAATGCGGTTTTCATTCAGATCAATTTTTTTTATGCGATCCGTAGCTTTCTTAATGTCAACCGTTAAAGCAGTTGCACTCGCTTTTACCAGTACGGTTCTTTTTAATGTATCTTTTTTGGCTTCTTCCACCATCCCATCCAACTCTTCTTTTAAATCTCCAGGCAAATTGGATGTAGAGCTAAGCGATACGATAGGCAACGAATCAATTACTCCGGGTGTATAAAAGGAATAATACAAACTCATTACCGTCTGACCTTTTTCAAGTGTTGCCCATAATAGTTGAGAAGAGGCATTGTCGAGGCTCAAGGTAAACATCCGTTCGGTCCACAATTCATCTGCATTTCCATTTTCAGAATTGTCTTCAAATTTTCCTCCTGCAATTTTTGTTGCCTTACTATCTCCAGCCTGATCCAATGCATATACTAATCCTGATTCAATTCGTTTGATTGGTAATGGATACAACTCGGGCTTTGGTGCTTTTAATTTTAATGTATTTATAATACCATCTATTGTTGCAGCATCCAGGTGTTTCAATTGCACGGTAAATTCTAAAATGCTTTTATAAGTTATCTTTCCCTGATCGCCGGTAGCTTGTGACCCGGTATACCGCATTTGAAAAAATTTATAAAGAGGTACACCAAAATTGTCATTTGCCAAAACGATATCGCCGGGAGCATAATAAAAGACAGTTTTCTTTTTTACATCCGGATATACATATACACCATTTATTATCTCTCTTTTGGAAATAGCAGGTTGCGCAAAAAGATTTGCACAAGTGATGCAGAAAAGAAATAATATGAAAGTGGGGATGTTCATGTGGTTATACTGTTATAAACGATCTTCTTTTATTTTGCCGGTGGGAGGTTAGTTCCCATCGATTGTTGTGCTGCTGCTTTGTTAATATATACTTGTTGATCTTTTGTGGATATCCAGGAAATACCACCAAATGTTTTTTCATCATTTACCAGCGATATCATGTATTCAAATGTGATGTCTTTATCATCCCAGCTGTAAAATGGTCCTGCTTCATAGTCCTGACGATCATGATCAATGGTAATTGTTTTTTCAAGTGTTGCTTTTCCCCTTGGATCAAGGTACCTGGAACGTACGCGTATTTTCATAAATGTGGCACCGTAATCTTTCAGCATGCCCATAGAGTGAAACTTAACCGATTTTTGACGACCATTGGAAACACCACTGCTGATCTGGCTAACAATCTCCTGTGAACATTCACTGCAAGGGATCACTTCATATTCCATCCACATGCGTAGAATTTTAGAAGGATCATCAATCCATGCAGGAACAAGTGCGCCATCAAACTGAACTTTTGATTTTGAAAGTATGGTTGTATTGTTTAATGTCCAGGTATAAATACAAGGCGTTGTTTTTCCGTTAATCGTATTCATCAAAACCACATGTAGGTTTTTTAATTTCACGGAGAAGGGTGTTATATTTTGCCATTGTGATTTTCTCCATTGGTCAGGAAGTAACTCAAATCTTCCAAAAGTTGATTTGTCAGCAATCATTAATTGCAAAGGGATAGAGTAGGAGTTGGTTTCATTATTTACCTTATAAACCATTTCACCACCAATGTTCTTATTTTGACCCAGTGTGGTGATTAAGAAATCGGCATCATCTTTTTTTACTGTCCAGGAAACGTCAATATTATCATATACCGATGAGCTTACACTAACAGCAAATTTATCAGATGGAATATTGAATGCGGATAAATTGTCACGCAAATTTACTTTGGGTTCATTTGGTAAGATCACTTGTAAATCTGTAAAGCGTTTCTTTTTACCTTTCAGGTAAACACTTAACATTTTCTTTACAAAATCATACTCATTGCTGGTGATATGAGAAGAAAGCGAAGCAGACATGCTTACACCACCATCAGCAGAAGCAGATCCGCTGCCATATAACATGTTTAATTTAAAGCCTTCGTCTACAGCCCATGCGAGTGAATAAGAAGATGGTTTATAATAATAGTTTCCGGAAGTATCATTTTTATCCGGATAAATTTGATCCAGTGCGATATCAGAAATTTCTCTTGGGTTTGCAAAATCATAATCCTTATATATTTCTTCGTAAAAAGAAATTGGTTGAGCAGCGGGCCCCTCCGGTTGCATATTTATGTCCTGCTCGGGAGTTGTTGTTCCCGTACCGATAATAGGGGGTGAAATTGGACGGATGGTTCTGGCAACAACTGGCTTAATAGCAGGTTTTATAATAGTAGTGGTTTTATAAACAGGAGTATAAACGGGTGGTGGCAATGTTGCAGAATAGGTTGTAATTGCGCTTGCCGTTTTAAAGGGTTGAGGTTTTATTGTAGTAACAATGCTTTCGTTTTGAGGTGCAATTTGCCAACGTTTGTTTAGTTTGAAACAAAATACTTTGTCTTTACTATGCGATGCCGGAGTATAGATAATGCGGATCAAAGCAGTTTGTAAAGAAAAATTTCCGGGTAGACCGGAAGCTAAGTTTAAATCAACATCCAACATTCCAGAACTACCGGTAATCGCCAGGATTTGCGATTTAACTTCTTTTTGTTCCACACCTTTATCGGTTGAAGCCATTACTTTTACACTGCCTCCATTAAAACCATTAAAATAAAGCTCTGCTTTTAATTGAGTAGCTTTATCCTCCCTAACGGAGATGCGTTCAACAACAGCATTGTCGACATCACTCTTAACGGGTGTTTTTCCCCATTCGGGTAAACCGCCGCCGGGTAGTTCACTTGCACGTTCACGTTGAAAATCTTCCGCACTACAGATGATTTTTACCAGATCAAGATTTTTCAGCCCACTGAAATTGGTATTTACCTGACCAAAACCCGAAATTGAAAAAAGGGATGTGCTAAATACTAAAAGATGACCATATAGTTTTAGTAGTTTCATTTCATAGTTATAAATTAGAATGTAAAACCTGTTTTTGATTTCGAGGTAAATATATTAATAATTCATTCACTACCTCACCGGGCCTTTTTTTCTTTATGCGCATTGTTAAGAACATTTCAGCGTTCTTTTATTTAAAAATAAAAAAATAAAGGGTCCGTGTGTATTAAGTAAAATATAGGTTTTCAGCGTGTTGTGTTTTTGTAAAAAAATATTTTTTTGATCAAGTTCAAAAAGAATGAATTCAGAAAATCAGGCAAACGACTTTAAAAATCAGTTAAATACATTTACTCCAAACAGGAAAAACACCTATCAGAAAGAGGGAAAAAATAAACACACAAGTTTGTAAACGGATTGAAAATTTTGTAAATGCAACAGGAAGCGAACTTACTACTCGAAAGGTAGATTATTCGGAAAAAAGGAAAGAAAAATAATGGTTATAAGTTAATAACCAATCAATAAAAGTGTGGAGAAAAATAAACAGGGTTAAGTTTAAATTAATTAATTGAACCACATAGGTACATAGAACCACATAGATGTAGTATCGAAATAACTATGTGTTTCTATGTATCTATGTGGTTAAATTTTTTTTTGAATGGCTGACAAAAAGATTAATCCAAATCAACCTGGAA
>DAORKB010000198.1:0-6357 GCA_035439365.1 Bacteroidia bacterium | reverse complement strand
AAGAGGCGGGACGCCTGGGGTACTGCGACGTAGCGGGACGCTACGCCGAACGGAGGTAGAACAGATGATTACAGTAAATCTATTAGTACAGATGCAAAAGGAAATAGTTACATTACTGGATTTTTTTCAAGTACGACATTAACATTTGGAAGTACGACACTGCCAAATGCTTCAGGCACAGACAAGTTTGATGTTTTTTTCGCTAAATATAATTCTGATGGAATACCTATTTGGGCAAAAAGTGTGGGTACTTCCGGTAGAGATTACGGTAATTGTATATCAGCTTCTAATAACAATGAAATATTTGTTACTGGTTCGTTTGAAGCGCCATCAATTGATTTTGACAAATACACTTTAACAAATTTAGGAAACTGGAATATATTTACTGCGAAGCTTGCAACACCATCTGGTATAAAAGAGAATAGTTTGTTTTCAATGTTAGTTTATCCTAATCCTATCTCAAAAGAAGTCACTATAAAGCTTTCTCAATATTCAAAAAATATAACAGTAAAAATTTATGACGTGCTTGGAAAAGAAATGAAATCTTGTGTAGTTAATGGTGTTGAATTTACATTAAATAACTTGGAATTAATAAATACGGGGGTGTATATTTTGCAAGTTTCAGATGAAAATGGTAATTCAACTCAACAAAAAATAATTATATCCCAGTAAAATTAAAATTTGGCATGAACTAAAATTACATCAGCGCAGAAATATAATTTTTTTCTCGGAAATTATGTTTTTATAAGCGTAAAGCTCTAACATTCAATTATTTAATAATTGTTCATTACATATAATAATAAGACATGCTTTATTAATTGGTTCGATTTTTCGTCCGTGGACTCCACAACTAAAATCAGAGCGGGAGAAGATAGCGATAGCGAATCTTCTCCCGCTCTGATTTTTGTCTCTCAAGCAACTTGAGCGGTAGCGAAAGTTGCGAGTCTCGCTCTTGCTGTGTTAACCGAAGCTTGAGCGTAGATTGAATCAATTACAGCGACAGCGTCAGTTGCGCTCCCCCAGATACGCCCATCTTCAAATGCGCCACTAACGCATCCGATAATTTAACCGGTGCAGATGATTTCGTTTCTTTTGAAAATCTTTCAAACACATTAAATACATCCAACTCATTATCATTGAGTGATTCCTTTGCGTTTTTATGTGTCAGCTTTGCAAACATTTTTGAATGAAACTTTCTAAGTTTCAATTCAGCTTCTTCTTGTCTCATTTGCCTTATTTTTTAATAACAAATCAAAGTTACTAAGTAATTTAGTTTTAAGTTGCTAAAAAATGTAGCATTTTTAAGGTGTTGTTATAAGATATATCTATTTTATTACCAGTATTTTATGTGGTTTTTCTTCCATAACATAATAAAATTGCATATATTTAGTTGTACTAAAAGTATCCCCGAATGTGTTGAAATACAGTTAAATAAGAGGCGAAATGGAGAAGTTCATAGATAGAGGCAGTGTATCTGGCCAAAATAAAGGGCGAGGAGAATTAAATGTTTATTTAGTTTACGCCATATTGGTCGTTACTGCGATCATTTTCATGATATTGATTCGTGAAATAAAATAAAGGATAATTTTATTAAAACTAAAAATCCTATGTGTCGATGTGGTTTAATTTTATTTAACCACATCGACACATAGGATTTTTTAATTAAAACCTTTCTAGTACTTTACCAATTTCTCACTACTTAAAACGGCATTATTAGAATCCGTAACCACAATCAAATAAATACCCGCTTTCAAACCTGAAATATTTATTTCAATTGTTGGATTTTTGTCTGATGAAGATGCTTCTATCAATACTTGCTGACTCAACAAATTCTTCAGTTCCGCCTTGATTTTATAATCATATAATCTGTTGCATTTTACATTCACGTGATCCATAGCGGGATTTGGAAAAATGACAACGTCCGGTAGTTTCGCATCTATTTCAGCTGCCCCTGTTACTTCACACCCCGGTGAATTTATAGCGTTTACAGTCACACTGTTTGTTGTTGATTGTACGCTACTACAACCATCACTTACCAGGCAGTAATATTTTCCAGCATCTGTTAATGCACAACTGTTAATAATAAAATCAATGTTTGTTGCAGTAGGAATCAACGTATCGTTTTTATACCATTGAAAAGTATAGCCTGTTCCAACGGCTCCGGAGTGAATCACGAGCTCTTTTGTTTCACAAATATTCTTTGCATCCGGTTGGGGTGTCAACGTAAATGCGTTACATAACGCCAGTAATGTTGAATAATAAGGGTTTTGTCCATTTGTGCCATCAAAATTAACTGTGACTTTAACAGTATCATCATAATTATACTCGAATACGGTACCCAAATCAGTGGTGCCGCCTACCGTTGTCAGGCCGTATAATTTACCATTGGAAGAAAGGGTAAGACTTCCATAAGGAGATCCTCCATTTGAGTTTCCGTTAAAACTAAATTTTAAAGCATAGTTTGAAGTGATGGGATCATATTCAAAAATGGTCCCCATATCTTCAGCTCCACCTTGGTTTGTTAATCCATATAATTTTCCATTAGGAGCCTCTACCAGATCACCGGTTGGCACGTAGCCATTACCAGCGGTTCCACCAAAATCAACACGCTTTGTAATCATATTGTTTACATAATCGTATTCAAACAAAGTACCTTTGTGTGCTGCATCTGCATAAGAAGTAAGTCCGTATATTTTCCCATTTGACGCAAGTATCAGATTACCATAAGGACTGGCTCCATTTTCTGATGCGTTAAAATCTACTTTTTTTGCAAAGCTGTCTAAAGCCGGATCAAACTCGTAAATTACACCTTTACCATTCTTACCTCCTAATGTTGTCATTCCATACAACTTGTTGTTTGGTGCTTTTAATAATCCCATTGGCTGCTGACCTTTTTCAGTACCATCAAAATCTATTTTCTTTATAAAAGAACCATTTATGAGGTCATACGCATACAATACACCCTTATCATTTGCTCCACCCATTTCTGTTGTTCCATAAAGTTTTCCATTAACTTCAACAGGGGCATATACAGGGCGGTCTCCTGTATTTATTCCATCAAAATCAATTTTCTTTTTAAAAGCTCCTCCTGCAACGTTTGGATCACATTCGAATAAAGTACCAAATCCATAGGTACCTCCAAAAGCAGTTCCTCCATATATTTTTGCGTTGGTCGCTCGCATAAGGTTGCCACGTGGAGCTTCTCCTTCAATACCATTTTCAAAATCTACTTGTTTCGTAAGTGTTTTGGTTGTGATGTTATATTCGAAAACAGTCCCTCTATCACTTGTTCCACCCTGACTGGTTGTGCCGTATAACTTTCCGTTATTCGCCTGCATCAACGTAGCAAATGGAAAACGACCACTTGTTACATTCGAAAAATCCCATAATTTGGTAAAAATATCGGTCTGTGGATCAACCTGAAATACGGTCCCACCTGAATTTGCACCACCTTCTGTTGCTGTTCCATAAAGCAAACCATTGGTAGCTTTTGCAAGACTTGCATGAGGAAAGCTTCCGGAGGTAGTGCCTGAGAAATCAATGATTTTTGTAAATGCAAAGGTGGTTGTACTTAATTTAAATAAAATGCCTTCATCAGTTGCCCCTCCAGTTAGCGTATTTCCATATAATGAATTGTTGGCAAGTCGTAATCCTCCAATCGGATAACTTCCATTCGTACCTTTAAAATCAAGCTTCTTTACAAGCGTATTGGTAGAGATGGTATATTCAAAAACGGTCCCCATGGCATCGGTACCACCCATATAAGTGGTACCAATAAGTTTATCGAGTGTCACTGCAATCAATTCTCCTCGTGGGCTGGCTCCATTCACATCATCAAAATCAATTTTTTTTGTAAATGTATTTGTTGCTGGATCGTATTCAAACAATACTCCCAGCTCATTTGCACCTCCCATTTCGGTAGTTCCGTACAACTTGCCATTTGCAGCAAGTAATAGAACAGCATAGGGGTTTGCACCATTAGGGCCTGTAAAAATCACTTTGGTTGTCAGTACATTCGTGCTCGCATCATACTCAAAGATTGTCCCTTTTTGAGTAGTGCCATCATTGTGCGTAACTCCATAAAGCTTGCCGTTAGCTGCTTTTACCAGTCCGAACGGACCGGCTCCATTAATTGACTCTTTAAAATCGACTTTCTTTACCAGTGCATTGGTATCTGTTTTAAATTCAATTAGAATCCCATTATCGTACTTTCCACCATCTAAAACACCATACAATTTACCTGTGGCACCTTCACATAATTTACCATACGATGGAGATTTTCCGCCGGTTGATGCTTTAAAAGCATGAATGATTTGTTGGTTTTGGCCATTTTGATCGGTCTTGAAAATAACACCATAACTCTCGCCACCTTTCTCAGTAACGCCCCATAGTTGTTTTGTTCCTTGTGCTTTGACAGATAGAAAAAAAGGAAATAAAATACTCGCTAGTAAGATTCTCTTCATGTGATTTAATCAATTAATTAATTGAGGGCTAAACTGTAATTGAATAGCAAGGATATATAATTTGCGGCAGGTTTCACAAGAAAAATGATTTTTTTCTAGCTAGCGGTTGTTTTTTACGTATTAACGGGAGATACTATTTGTAGAATGTGTTTTTAAAAGCCGAAAATTCATCCTTGCCTAAAACGATACGTTTCCACCATGCATTGATAAATCCAAAGCCATAACCAAAAAGTTGAATATAACTTGTTAAAATACTTAGTAAACCAATCACTATATTTTTATTTTTTATAGTTGAATCAATAAATAATAAAGCAATGTATAAGAAGATGGGTAACATAAACAAGCTCGACCAACAAATTGACATTAGGATAAGAAAAAGATTCCCGATAGTAAAAATAGCAGGGGCCAGATGGACAAGTTTTAATGAATTAGGATGAATCTTAAATAAGTTTATTCTGGCTATTCCTGAATTATATACCTGTTTAAAAAACTGTCTCAGATTAGTTCGTCGTTTATGATAAACAAAAGCTTCTTTAATTAATTGTGTTTTAAATCCTGCAGCCAGAATGCGGATACTCATATCAATATCTTCCCCAAAACGCATTTTCGAAAAACCTGTTGTTGTTTCAAAAACAGTTCTTGAATAGCCCATATTGAAGCTTCTTGGATAAAATTTATCCAGTTTTTCACTATTACCACGAATACCACCTGTTGTAAAAAAGGAAGTCATGGAATAATTAATCGCTTTTTGTAAAATCGTAAAATTTATATGTGCCTGGTCAGGGCCTCCAAATGCATCAACATATTGATTATTCAATGCATTTATAACATGTTCCATATATTGAGGAGGAATGACACAATCTGAATCAAGAAAAATGCAATAATTACCTGTTGCTTTTTCGAAACCATAGTTTCTGCTTTGGCCTGGTCCGGAATTATTTTTATAGTAATAGGTTAAGTCCAGCTTGTTTTTGAACGTATCACAAATATGGTCACATTTTACAGTAGAGCCATCTTCTACGATAATCACTTCAAACGCTTTAAAAGTTTGCTCGGTTAAACTTTCGAGTAACTCTTGAATCTCTACAGGCCGATTATAAACAGGAACAACAAGCGAAATTTTTAGTTGCATGAGTAACTTTTTCGAAATGCTAAATTACAATTTAATTTAAGATTGCATTTCACCTGAAGTATTTTCGGGTTCTGTTAAGTACAAAAAAGTCTTTAACCATTCAATTGCTTTTTCTTCTGTAGCAAATAATTTGGTAGGAACAGTAGGCTTATTAAAATTAATGTAAAAATTTCCTACGAGCCGGTTGGCAGTAGAAGTAGCAATTACAGCCATTGCAACAGGAGAGTTGGGTTTTTGTTTGGCAGAATATGTTTTAGCTTCTTTTGAGATGTACACATTGGATGTAGCATCAACCAGCAAAAGGTGTTTATGACCTCCAACGAGTAATTGAGCTGCTTCATAATTTTCAATTGCATTTTCCAGCTCTATTTCTGCACCATCCATTATTTTCATATGAAGCAAACGTTCATTTGGATTGTAAGAGAAAGTAGCAACTTTGGTATGTATGGTCTTCATACGCGTAGATAGGGCTCACTTAGTTTGATGGGATAAATATAGTGATTAACTGCTTAATCATTTTTTCTTTTCTTCGGAATATTTTGAAGTTCAGTAAGGTATAAAAAAGTATTTAGCCATTCAACAGCTTTTTCAACAGTAGAAAAGAGTTTGGTAGGAACGTTTGGTTTATTAAAGTTGATATAAAAATTACCAATCAAACGGTTAGCCGTTGAGTTGACGATAAACGCTTTAGCAATACAGGGATCGGATGCTTTGCGTTCAGCAGAAAATGCCCTTGCCTCTTTTGATACATATACATCTATA
>DAORKB010000197.1:0-6359 GCA_035439365.1 Bacteroidia bacterium | reverse complement strand
GCTAATACAATATCTCCAACACGCAATGTTCCGGCTTCAACCAATATGGTACTTACATAACCACGGCCTTTATCCAACTCTGACTCGATTACGGTTCCGTTTGCATTTTTATTTGGGTTCGCTTTCAGATCCAATATCTCTGCTTCAAGCAATACTTTTTCTAATAAATCATCGATATGCAATCCTTGTTTTGCTGATATTTCCTGGCATTGGAACTTACCACCCCATTCTTCAACAAGGATGTTCATTTGTGAAAGTGCTTCACGAATCTTATCCGGGTTTGCACCTGGTTTATCAATTTTATTGATCGCAATAACAATAGGTACACCAGCTGCCTGAGCGTGGTTAATGGCCTCCACTGTTTGAGGCATGACGCTGTCGTCAGCTGCAACTACAATGATGGCAATATCTGTCACCTGGGCACCACGTGCACGCATCGCTGTAAAGGCTTCGTGACCTGGTGTATCCAGGAAAGTAATAGTTTTACCATTTTCCAGTTTCACATTGTAAGCACCAATGTGCTGCGTGATACCTCCGGCCTCACCGGCAATTACATTAGCTTTACGAATATAATCGAGTAACGATGTTTTACCGTGATCGACGTGACCCATAACGGTTACAATCGGTGAACGTGGTATCAATTGATCTTCGCGATCTTCTTCTTCTTTGATTGCTTCCTGAACTTCTACACTTACAAATTCCAATTGATAACCAAACTCTTCTGCCACAATCGCAATGGTTTCCGCATCCAGTCGTTGATTGATGGATACGAACATACCAAGGCTCATACAGGTAGAAATAATTTCGTTTACAGGTACACTCATCATTTGAGCAAGTTGATTTGCGGAAACGAATTCAGTAACTTTAATAATTTTCTTTGCTGCTTCTTGTTGATCTGCAGCTTCCTGAATACGTTCGCTTACCAAATCTCTTTTTGATTTCCGGTGTTTGGAAGCTTTTGATTTACCAGATCCGCTTAAACGGGCAAGTGTTTCTTTAATCTGTGCCTGAATTTGATCAGGTGTTAATTCAACTTTCGCAGGTTTTGTGAACTTTCCTCTTGGTGCCTGCGGTGGATGATTATATTGTTTTCGTGGTGCTGTATTTGCTCCTCCTTGCGCAGAAGGTGCAGCAGTGCCACCTTGATTTGGTGCTCCCGAGCCAGCAGGTTTTTTATTTGAATCCCATGCATCTCCTATTGTTGCACCACCAAAACTTTTCTTGATTCGTTTGCGTTTTTTCTTGTTGTCGTTATTGCTATTTGCAGATGAAGAAGCTACTGGTTTTTTACGATCATCTTTTACAGGTAATTCTATTTTACCCATAATTTTTGGTCCTTCCAGTTTCTCTACTTTTGTTTCATAGAAATCTTCTTTCTCAGGTTCTGTAGGTTGTGTCTCTGCCTCTTTTTGCTGACTTGCAGCTACTACTGTTTCTGCCTCTTTTGTAACAACAATTTCTTTTTCTTCAGCTACAGGTGCTTTTTCCTCTACTACTTCTTTTTCTTTTGCTGCTTTTGTTTTCTCCTTTACCTCAGATGCTTTTGTTTTCTTTTCTTCTTCTTTTTCTGTTTTTGATTTTTTCTCCGGCTTTGTTTTGCTGTTAAGTGCATCCAAATCGATTTTATCAATCACTTTCAACTTCACTTCCGATTCTGCTTTTGGTTTCGGATTTTCTTCCTCTTTTATAACAGTCACCTCTTTTTTAACAACAGGTTCTTGTAATTTTTCAACAACAGGAGGGACATTGCTTACATTTTTAATAATAATATCCTCTTCTTCTTCTACTTTCTTTGTTTCCTTTTTTACTTCTTCGTCAAATGCAATGCTTTCTTTTTTAGCACGGGTACTCGTTGTAACCTGTTTTGCTTCTTCTTTTGCAGCTTTCTCAGATTGGTATTCATTCGATAGCAAAATGTAAAGGTCATCAGACAACTTTGCCATAGGATTATTTTCTATAACATGTCCTTTACTTTTAAGAAAATCCGTGATAGTGGATACACTAACATTGAGTTCCTTTGCTACTTTACTTAACCTTTGTGCTTTGTTTTCTGACATATGATCGTTTAAAAATCGTTTATTTCTGCTTAAGCAGCAATGAAATTAGTCATTTATTGGATAATGGTTCAACTTTTTTAAATAATAAATTCTTCCAATGACCTTATTCAAATTCCGATTGCAGAATTTGTTTTACTTCCACTACTGTTTCTTCCTCTAAATCCGTGCGTCTTACCAGCTCATCTGTTGAAAGTTCCAATACACTTTTTGCTGTATCACAACCGATCCCTTTCAATGCATCCAGGATCCAGCTTTCAATTTCATCTGAAAATTCTTCCAGATCCACATCTTCCGTATCGATATCCGTATCACGGTATACATCAATTTCATAGCCTGTTAATTTTCCGGCCAATTTAATATTATGACCACCCTTACCAATTGCTAATGAAACCTGATCTGGTTTTAAGAATACTTCGGCACGTTTTGTTTCATCATCAATTTTAACCGAGGTGATTTTTGCCGGACTTAACGAACGTGTAATGAATAATGTAGGATTATTCGTATAGTTAATCACATCAATGTTTTCATTACGTAACTCGCGCACAATTCCGTGAATACGGGATCCTTTCATTCCGACACAGGCTCCTACCGGGTCAATTCTGTCATCATATGATTCTACCGCTACCTTGGCACGTTCTCCTGGCTCACGTACAATTTTTTTAATCGTAATTAATCCATCAAACACTTCCGGAACTTCCAGTTCGAATAAGCGCTCCAAAAATGCAGGCGATGTACGGGAAAGAACAATAACCGGAGAATTGTTTTTCATATCTACACGTTGTACAACTGCTTTTAAAGAATCCCCTTTTTTAAAGAAATCGGATGGAATTTGTTCTGACTTTGGCAATAACAACTCATTTCCGTCTTCATCCAAAATAAGTAACTCTTTTTTCCATATCTGGTATACCTCACCAGTCATGATTTCACCAATTTTTTCTTTGTATTTTTTATATAAACTGTCTTTTTCAAGTTCCAAAATTTTAGAAACCAGGTTTTGACGAACCGCCAATACTGCACGTCTTCCAAAATCCAATAATTTTACAGGTGTTGTAATCTCTTCCCCTAATTCAAGATCTGCATCAATTTTTTGTGCTCGTGTTAAACCAATGTGCTTTGCTTCATCATAATCAAAACTATCTTCTTCAAATTCATCATCCACCACTTCACGGTTATGCCAGATCTCAATATCCCCACGATCTGGGTTTACAATGATATCAAAATTCTCGTCAGAGCCATATTTCTTTAGTAACATACTACGAAATACATCCTCAATAATGCTCATCAATGTAGCTCTGTCAATGTTCTTTACTTCTTTGAATTCCGAAAACGATTCAATTAAATTGATACTTTCCATTTGTTTAAATATTAAAATAAAATTACAACTTTAGTTTCTTTGATTTGATTAAATGTTAATTGGATATTATTTATTATCTCTTGTTTTCCCTTTTTTCCTTCAACTCTTTCTTTGCTTTTTGTTTCTAACAAAATTCCATCTTCTGTTGCAGACAGTAATTTTCCTGTGAGTTTTTTATTTTCCTTTGTTACTACATCGACATATTTATCAATGTTTTTTTGATACTGACGAAGTATTTTAAACGGCTCTGAAAGTCCCGGAGACATTACGTTTAATTCAAAATCATCTTTTTCGCGATCCAAATTAGATTCAATATGTCTGCTCATGGCAACACAATCTGCAATAGATACTCCTTTATCATTATCCAATAACACAATAATCTTGTTACCAGGTTTTACACTGATATCAACAATAAAATTAGTCCCTTCTGCAAGCTTTTCATCAGCAAGCTTTTTTATTAAATCTATCGTAATCATTACTTATAACAACAGAAAGAGGGGACTGATGTCCCCTCTTAAAATTAAATTCCTTCTAAATGAGATGACAAATATACAAAAAAAAATTTAGTTAACAAATTCATCTGCCCTATTTTAGTTTTTCATCTACATTTTTTCATTATTAAGCAACCAAAGCACTCTTTTTTGCGTCTTATGTATTAATAGAAACACAACAAGCGTTTAATATCATCTTAATCAAAGAGTTAAATTAATTTATTACCTTTGCCGAAACATAAAATATTTTTATCTACATTTGTAACCAGTTTATCTTTTTAATTTGTTATTTTATCGAAAACTCTAACGCTTCAAAAAAACAAAAAAATTATGCAAAACCTCAAGGAAATATCGAAGAATGCTAAGAGTAAATTAACCAAAGTTGGTTTATTAGTAGCTGCTAATGTGTTTGCTACAGTCAATCATGTTATGGCTCAAGCTGAACCGTCAGTTGAAAATATCCAAAAAACAACCAGTGAAGCAAAAAAAATAGCGCAACATGAAGAACTCATGAGCTATGTTTACATGGTTATTGGATTTGGTGTTGTAATCGCAATTGCTTGGTTTACAAACACTAGAGTACAAAAACGCAGAACAGAAGAGGCCGCTCAAAAAGCAGCAGCACGTCATCATCACCATCCCCATGATCCACATAGAGCAGCAATGCAGCGTAGAAGACCTGTGACGAAAGTTAATTAATCTTAACCCCTTTTTTATAGGTGGTTTCCATTATTATTTTTCCATTTTTATCATAATAGGTCCATTTGCCGTGTGGTTTACTTTCCACACGGTTGGACTTGTTTTCTCTTACAAGCGTATAAGATGTTGTGCTTTTTAATACCGAACTCTCATACCAGGCACTACAATCTCCACTAAGCTTACCATCTTTAAAGGTTTGTTCCATCGACTTTACTCCTGTTTCATAATAATACGTCCATAATCCATTTTGACGTTCTTGTACATAATCGCCCTCGCTGTCTTTTATTCCGTATGGTGTCCATGCTATCCAATGCCCTTCTTTTCTGCCATTTTTATAAGGGCCTTCTTCTTTTATTTTCCCTGAATTAAAATAATATTTCCAGGGCCCATCTTTCACATCTCCCTTATAAAATCCTTCAAAATTGGCGTTCGCATTTGGAAACCATCCTTTCCAGCTTCCATCCATTTTGCCAGCTTTAAAATTTCCTTCATCTTTTCTGGCCCCATTCTCATACCAGGAGTTCCATGTACCCTCCTCTTTTCCTGCCACATAACTTCCTTCCTCCAGCTTTTGCCCATCCTCATACCAGGTTGTCCACGTACCTTCTTTTTTACCCTCTTTATAGTTCCCCAATTTCCATTTTGCATCGGTATTGTAATAATAGGCCCAGGTACTATCCTGTAAATCATTTTTGTAGTTTCCCTCCGACTCTTTATGCCCATTTGTATACCAATACACCCACTTTCCTATCCTGCTATCTTCTTTTAATGTTCCTTCCATTACTAAAGTGCCTCCTTCTTCATACCACTTCCAATACCCGTTCTTTTTATCGTCAACAAATGGCCCCTCACTTTTTACTTTACCATTCTTAAACCAATTGATACAAGGACCATTCTTCTTTCCTTTTACATAAGTTACCTGATAATCCTTTTCTCCTGTATTTGTATAAAACAGCCATTCTCCATCAATCCAGCCATCTTTATAGTTCCCTTCTCCCTTTTTCTTCCCATTGTCGTATACAATAGTAAATTTTCCATTTCCATCTTTTATGATCTGCTCCCCTGTACTTAGCCATAAATTCATCAACAATACATCTTTATCCTTATAAAAAAGTTCCTGTTTCGGTTTTCCATCTTTAAACCACTCTTTCCACGAATTAATTTCCTTCCCTTCTTTGTATTCTCCTTCCTTTAATTTAATGCCGTTTGAGCTCCATTCGGTATACATCCCATGAGGAAGATTATTTTTAAAGCTTCCTCTACTTTCTTCCTTTCCATTTGCATAATAATAGGTCCAGGCCCCGTCCTTTTTACCCATTTTATAATTCTCCACGCTCTTCAAGGTTTTATCTTCATACCAACCTGTCCAGGTACTGTCCTGATAATCGCTTTTGAAATCACTTTTAAAAAATGTTTCTTGTGCTTTGTTTCCATTGATATACCAGTAAATCCAGGCACCATTTTTCTTTCCCCTTAAATAGTTCTCTTCTGCTTTTATTTTCTTACCGGGATAATAATACGTGAATTTTCCATTCTCCTTCCCTTCGGTAAAAAAACCTTCTTTTGCTATTTCTCCGTTTTCATACCACGCTGTATATTTTCCATCCTGCATTCCGTTTTTAATTTGTTGCTCGCTTTTTTTCTTCGTTTGCGCCTTATCCCAAAACTCTGTTACTTGAGCTGATAAACTATTTACAGATCCTATAAGGATGAATAAAATTTGATGTGTTTTCATTCTTTACTTTTTAAGTAGCATTA
>DAORKB010000196.1:0-6395 GCA_035439365.1 Bacteroidia bacterium | reverse complement strand
GTTCTGCGGTTTTTTATTCAAATCTTTAAAAATGAATTTTTAGAACCCACCTTTATTCTTATGGTTAATTATTTAATCGGAACTATTTTTCAATGATTGCTTTTAAATGTTGTAAACTGGCAGCGATATCTTTATTGAGCATTTTGCCTAACCCAAACACAGCAAACATCACATTAAAAGGATAGGGCATTGTACCATGAAATGTCCAGGTAACTTTTGTTTGTTCAGGTAATGAGCTTTGCAATATGATTGAACTGTAGGATGTGCTTTTGTATGGTTTTTCAAAATGCAATGCATAATCAATGCGTTCGTTTTCAATTATTTTAATAATTTCCTGCACGCCTTTACCTGCTTCCCTGTTTCCATCCCAGGCATAAGTAAAACCTACTGTTCCGTCAGTCCCAGTCAGCACTTTTTTCATGTTAGGATCTTTCATAGCCCATTTATTATACTGGTCGTTATTTTTCAAAAATTTTACATAGTTAAAAACTTCTGTTTTTGATTTTTTGATAACAGTATTGCTTTCAATGTTGAAATTTTTTGTAAGGAACAGCCCAATAATTAAAAGAAGAACGATGATACCAACGAGGGTCAACAAAATGGTTATAAGAATATTCATGATCGAGTTAAAATTAATATTACAGCTATATTTTTATTTCTAGATAAACGAGATGCATTAAATGTTAACAATACACTTAATTTTTTATATTTTCTGCAGTTGTTTTTAGCTTATCCAGCGCCTTTTCCCACGCGTTTGACATAGTGTTGAAAAGTTCTTCGGGCATGTCCCCCAAAACAGATAAATGCGTAACATTTCCTTTACCTGAAAGTTCATAAATTTCACGACCTCCTTTTGCAGCTAAGGCATCAGCACTTTCGTAATCTTCTTTATTATTGAGCAGCATACCCGTATATTCAATTGATAAAAGTTCTTGTGGTTTGCTTGCTGCAATTTTTCCGATAAGGCCATTACCACCCGCATCTTTAAAAATCACTGTACTATTCACTTTCCAATCTGTTACAGCATGTGTACCTTCATAAATTCGGCAAACCAAATCCTATTGTAACGATCCTCAGTTAATACTTTCCAAACATTTTCTTTTGAAGTATTGATATCAATTGTTTTTTTTATTGTCTTCATGATTTTAAAATTTATAGTTATTGGTTGGGTGATTTTCCTGATTTTATTCAAGCTCTTTGTTAATAATTTTCCTTTGATTTTATAACGCTAAATTAGATACCTTAGCCAAAACAATAAATATATGAATACGACAGGTTTAGGGGTAAATTACGACAAAAAAATGATATCTTATTTATCCTTCCAAACCATTTAAACGTGAGGTAATTGCTGCGTTATTTTATATAATGATTTTTATCTAAAACGATTTATTAAAATCATTTGCAGAAAGAAAAAAAACACTGATCTTTGACAATCAAATTTATTGAGGTAGCAATATGACTCCCCGGCTCAGCACACTTGAGCACATATTGATGTGGCGACGATTTATGTAATTTAAAACGCAAGCATGAAATCAGTACATTCCATTAGCATATTGGGTTGCGGTTGGTTAGGTTTACCCTTAGCTGAGCTTTTGGTGAAAAAGCAGTTTAATGTAATGGGCTCAGTGACAACAGCAGAGAAATTAATTGTATTAAAGAAAAAAGGAATTATTCCTTTTCAATTGGAATTGACAGATGAGAAAATAATCGGTGATCGCCTCTCTGAGTTTTTTCATGCTGATCTGCTGATTATCAATATTCCTCCAGGAAGAAGGAAAGACGTTGTTTATTATCATAAAGCCCAGATTCAGCAGTTGATAACAGCTTTGAAAAAGGGAACAATCAAACAAGTGATTTTTATCAGTTCATCAGCGGTTTATCCTGATTTAAATAAAGTTGTTTTTGAAAATGAAACAGAACAACCTGAAAAGGAGAGTGGTAAAGCGTTGCTTGAAGCGGAACAATTGCTACGGGATCAGACAAACTTTACAACAACGATAATTCGCTTTGCCGGACTTATAGGACCGGATCGGCATCCGGGAAAATTTTTGGCCGGAAAACAAAATGTAGCAAATGGAGAAGCACCGGTTAATCTGATTCATCGTGATGATTGCATTGCATTGATCGCAGAAATCATTGAACAAGAAGCCTGGGGAGATATTTTTAATGCATGTGCAGATAATCACCCGAGCCGTAATTTATTTTATACAACTGCAGCAAAACAACTGGCACTTGAGATTCCTTCATTTGCAAAAGATGAAGCAAAATTTAAAATTATCAATTCGGATAAAATAAAAAAGCGACTAAAGTACTCATTTAAGTTTCCTGACCCTTTGGTGTCATTGGCTTATTTAACAACGGGTTAAATGTAAGTCGTTGAGGTAGAGATGAACTTAATATTTAGGGTAAAATTTACTCAGCGATTGTATCCAAAATGAAATGTAAATACGTATAAGATAGAAAATTAAAAAATTAATATAAGAGTGTAAAACCCTGGGCCCTTATAAATATAAGGCATAAAGCGATTTAATACAATAACAGAAAAGAGTTGCGCATGAAACGAAGAGTAAGTATGTTGTTGGTATGGTAAATGAGGCAGAAATAGCATGCTTGTTGAAAATGGCACCAGGAAATACTAGTTTATGACAGAAGGAAAATTATTTACCGAAGAAGATGCTTTGTTGTTGGAAGAAATCATTCTGAACAGAAGAGACATTCGAGGAAATCATTTTATAGATAAACAATTGTCTGACAAAAGTCTGGACAGGTTAATGAAGGCAGCAGTAAGTGCACCATCCGTAGGCTTTTCCCAACCCTGGGAATTTGTTGTGATAAAGGATAATGCCATTAAACAGCAAATAAAAGAAAGCTTTGAAATAGCCCATTTAAAAGAGACGACATTTTTTAAAGATGAAAAGCAACAAGCGTATGTTCAACTGAAGATGGAAGGAATATTGGAGTCGCCGGTGAACATTGCCGTTTTTTATAAACCGAGTCCCGAGCCTGTTCTGGGGCAAACCAATTTGAAAGAGACAGGCATTTACAGTGTTGTTTGCGCCATACAAAATATGTGGTTGACAGCAAGGGCCCTAAACATAGGAATGTGTTGGGTGAGTATATTGAATGAAGAAAATGTAAAGAAAATATTAAATGCACCAGCAGAAAATCAGCTGATTGCATATTTGTGTGTGGGATATGTAGATAAATTTTTAGCACAGCCAGAGTTAGAGGCATTGAAGTGGGAGAAAAGAAAAGAAAACGTAATTTTTTTTAACCAATATAAATAAGTATGCATTACATTGTTGTAGGTATATCCAATAATTCAGAAGTTGAATTGAATGATGAAGTGAAGTCGCTTCTTCCCGTTCATAAAATTTTTTCAGGCCGGCAAAAACATTATGAAATGGTAAAAGATTTTTTGCCTGAAAATCATCGTTGGATAGAAATAAAAAATGATATGCAACAAGTATTGGATGAATATAAAAAATCGAATGAATCGGTTGTTGTATTCACCTCCGGAGATCCTTTGTTTTACGGTGTTGCCAATACATTAAAAAAATTACAACCCGAAGTCATTTTAAAAGTTTATCCTTATTTCAATAGTTTGCAATTGCTATGTCACAAATGCAACATTGCCTATCAAAACAGTTGGAATACTTCTGTTCATGATCGTTCATGGGACGAGCTGGATATTGCACTTATTTATCAAAAGGAGTTAATTGGTGTGCTTACAGATGCAGAGAAAAATCCTGCCATGATCGCGCAACGTATGCTTACCTACGGGTTTGATAATTATAAAATCATTGTAGGAGAGGCGCTGGAAAGTAAAGCCGAAACAATTAAGTCATTGTCACTTCAACATGCTTCCAACACACATTTCAATCCGTTGAGCAGTGTGTTGCTTATTCGTACAACGCAACGTAAGAAACCGTTTGGAATTCCGGATGAAGAATTTGATGTGCTGGAAGATGTTCCAAACCTGGTTGTAAAAAAACCACTTCGTTTGATGAACATGTCTTGTCTGGATTTATATAATCGTAAAACATTTTGGGATATTGGATTTGGCGCAGGTTCTATGAGCATTGAAGCAAAAAAGCAGTTCCCATTTTTAAATGTGTTTTCTTTTGAAAGCAGAGAACGATGTGAAGAGTTATTGGAAAGCAATACAAAAAAATTTAGTACTCCCGGTCTTACTAAAGTAATTGCAAGTATCATTGGTTGTGACTTAAGTATTATTGCTCCTCCGGATGCTGTATTTATTGGCGAACATGATTACAATCAAATGGATTTAATCCTGCTGATGGATAAATACCTCCTATCAAAAGGCAGAATAGTTGCCAATTTTAGAAAGGATGAAGACAAAAAGCAGTTTATAGATATTGTAAAACAATTCAACTATACGGTATTGGAATCCATGCCAATGAAAGTTGGTAAAGGAGAGACGGCGACGATTGTAACAGTGGAGAAGAAGTAATTCAAGGCTAAAGCTATGGATGTAAACCTCAAAGATTTCAAAATCTTTGAGGTTTTTTCTTATGGTTTTGTTTTCTTAGCTAACGGCAGTAAATAGTCAAGTGATAGTGTAAAAACATTGTTGTATTGTCGGGAAGGCTCATTGCGAATTGGCATTATAGAAAAGGAATACAGAAAATTAAGCCCAAAGTTATCATATACATTATAATGAATGCCTGCATTCATTGTAATATCTTTCCAGTTAAATGGGTATTTAGCATTATTTAAACTATAACCAGGAATATATTCTCTGTAATTTATTAAGTAGGCAAGTCCTGGTCCTGCTTCAAAAACAATTTTTTTAAAATGATATAAAAACAAAATGGGAAAATCGATATAATACAATTTTACAAAATGGCGGGATTTAGTTAAGTCGGGATCTTTCCAGTTGTAAGCGCATCCTTTGTTTGAGAATAGTAAATTGATTTGTCCGGAAAAACTTTTATTTAGTTTTAATTGGAACAGAAAGCCACCATTAAAACCCGATTTTTCAAACCCTTTGATCCCATCCCCAATTAGGTCGCTTTTATTTACTCCGGCCTTTATTCCGATAAAATTTTGAGAATGGCAGACAAGAGGGAATAAAAATAAAAGGAGGAAAAGTAATTTCATTTTTTTATAACGAAAACACAGGAAAATTAGTACGCTGGATAAAATAGCGGGAGAGTAATGTCAAAGGTTTTTCTTTGTAATCCGAAGCTTTAGCGTAGGATTAAAAACCTTTGACATTTTTATTGGTGTTATTTTAATACTCACGAATTCGCCTCTGCATACTTTTTAAAATTATTTAAAATTGCTTGCCAGCCGCCTTTCTGAAGCTCTACCGGATTTTGGTTTTCGGCATCAAAAACAGTAGTCACTTTTGTTTTTCCATCCAGGTTTTCAAAGTTTGTTACTGCCTTTCTGCCATCAGCCATTGTATAGGCAATTTTCTTTTGATCAATGATTTCATCATAAATGGCTTCGAAATCAAAACCAAAACTTCCGTCTTTGGCCTCCATTCTGGCGCTGTATTTTCCACCAACTTTCAAATCGTTTTCTGCTTTTGGGCATTGCCAGTCGTCTGCGGCAAAGTTCCATTTTGTAATGTGTTTGGGTTGTGTCCAAAATTCCCAAACCTTTTTATTGTCAGCTGGAATTACAGCTTCTACCGTAACTTTTGTTGTGCTCATGGGTTATTTTATTTTAGTTGTTATTTTGTTTTGTTAGGATTGTGGTAACTTACTCATATCCATATAAGCAATTTCCCATTTATGTCCATCCAGATCTGAAAAGCTGTGTTGGTACATCCAGCCGTGATCCTGAGGTTGGGCGTATAATTTTCCTCCCAGTGATTGGGCTTTCTTAACCATTTCGGTTACTTCCTCTTTCGAGTTCGCATCCAACGCAATCAACACCTCTGTTGATTTATGTGCATCACACACTTCCGTATTGATGAAGGTTTTGAAATAGGTACTTGTAAGTAACATTACGAATATGCTGTCGCTTACTACCATGCACCCTGCTTTTTCATCCGTAAATTGTGGATTGAACGAAAAACCAAGCTTCTGAAAAAAGTTCATTGAATCCGGAAGATTTTGAACGGGTAAATTAATAAAAACTTTTGTTGCCATAATTTAAAAATTTTAAATGTTAGTTGATAGCACAAAGATGGGTTGTCTATTTTTGAAAAACCTTTACATATGTTGAGAAACTGAAAATTATTTATTTGCAAAGAAAATCCTGCTCAATTGTGTTGGTGTAATTCCTAAATAAGCTGCTATATGATGCTTTTTTAAACGTTTTACAAGATCAGGGTATCGGTTTAGAAAAACATCATATCGAATTTTTGCGGAATCGGAACGCAGGGATATTTCATAGGGTTCCTTTGCAATTACCCAATG
>DAORKB010000195.1:0-6399 GCA_035439365.1 Bacteroidia bacterium | reverse complement strand
TGAAGTTACGGTCTACGCAGTAGGAGTAATTGAAGCTACGGTCTATGCAGTAGGAGTAATTGAAGCTACGGTCTACGCTGTAATCAGCACACACATTTCGCCTACCACGTACAAAAACACCATGGGGGATGAATTAAAAAATGATACCACATTTGCTACGCCCTCCGAAAGGCTTAGCGAATTTGATAAGGAGCTGCTGGAAAAATTCCGAAAGGAAGAAACCCGCAACTATGCCTTTAATCTCCTCGTACGCGAATATCAGAAAAGATTGTATTGGCACATCCGTAAAATTTTGATTGATCACGATGATACCAATGATGTTTTACAAAATGTGTTTATAAAAGTCTGGCGGAACCTGCAAGGTTTCAAGGGCGAATCACAACTCTACACCTGGCTCTATCGAATTGCCACCAATGAATCCATTACTTTTTTAAATCAAAAGAAAAGACGTGCGGGTGTTCCACTTGATGAAGGATCCAGTTTTTTAGGAGTTAGCCTGCAAAGCGATGCACTTTTTAAAGGGGATGAAATTCAGGCCAAATTGCAAAAAGCAATACTTACCTTACCAGATAAGCAACGCATTGTTTTTAATATGAAGTATTTCGACAATATGAAATATGAAGAGATGAGCCGGGTGCTTGAAACATCTGTTGGTGCCTTAAAAGCTTCATTTCATCATGCGGTAAAAAAAATTGAAACTTATTTAACCAGTCATTAAACCTTTAGATTTAAGGGATATCATAAAATAAGAAACATAAAAAATGAGCACAATTAAAAATACAGACGGAGAAGATCAATTTGATTGGAATTCTTCTTTATCATCTCAAAATGGAAAAAATCCATTTCGGGTTGATGATTCGTATTTTGATGATTTTAGTGCAAAGCTTAATGATGCAATTGCCGGTCAGGAGGAGATCAAAGAAGAAGCTCCTGCGTTGTATCGCATTCCCGTATATAATCCCTTTGAAGTTCCGGTGGGGTATTTTGATGAATTACCTGGTCATGTTCAAGCACTCATCTCATTTCAGGAACCTCGTTTTTCTATTAAAGAATGGTTGTTTCAGCTGATAAAACCAAATTTTGCATTCCCTGTTATCATTACCATTTTAATTGCGGGTGCAGCTATTCGTTTTATTGATAAACAAGCAGAACAACCTAAATCAGAACTGACGGCAGATGTTTCGTTGGAAGAACAGCTTGATCCCATTGATGAAAATGTGATCGTTGATTTATTGGATGACAATACGGTGGATGCAGAAGTCAAAAATTCATCGGATGAATTAATCACCGATTATTTAATTGATAATAATGTAGACGAAACTTCTTTGAACGTCGACTTAAATACTCTTGAACATGAAAACAAATAAAAATATATTGAATGTTTCTTTTACACTCTTTATTGCATTCATAATGACTGCAGCAAGTACGTTTGCTCAGAATAAAAGAGAAAACATACAAACAATGAAAATTGCTTTTATTACTGAAAAACTGGACCTGACCCCACAAGAGGCACAACAGTTTTGGCCGTTATACAATCAATACAGTGATAAAATGAAGGATTTGAGAAAGAAGAGAAGACAGGATAATCGTGAAGCCAGGTCCAATTTTGATGAACTCTCTGATAAAGAAGTGGAACAATTGGTAAACAATGATTTAACGATTCGCCAAAAAGAGCTGGATCTTCAGAAGGAATACAATGAAAAATTCAAATCTGTTTTACCGATAAAAAAAATTGCAAAATTATATGCTGCTGAAGAGCAATTTAAAGTTGTGCTGATTAACAAACTAAAAGATCGTCCAGGGCACCAAGGAAGAAAAGGTGAAATGAATACCGAGTCGGCAAATTAAGAGCGTGGGTGAAACTGAATAATCTCCTGTCGTAAATAATCCCTATCCAGATGTGTATATATTTCTGTTGTGGTGATGGATTCATGTCCGAGCATTTCCTGAACTGCTCTTAAATCGGCCCCTCCTTCAATTAAATGGGTAGCAAATGAATGTCGAAACGTGTGTGGACTGATGTGCTTTTTTAAACCTGTTTTTTGTGCCAATCCTTTAATTATAGTAAATACCATTACCCGCGTTAGCTTGGCTCCTCTTCTATTTAAAAACAGGAAATCTTCATGCTCCTTTTTAATTAAAATGTGACACCGCACTTCATCTTTGTATATCTGAATGTATTTCACAGCAATACTTCCAATGGGTGCTAACCGTTCCTTATCGCCTTTTCCGGTTACTTTAACAAAACCATCCTTTAGAAATAACTCCGATAATTTTAAATTCACCAATTCACTTACCCGTAAGCCACAACTGTATAATGTTTCCAGCATGGCCTTATTTCGAACACCTTCCGGCGTACTTTGATCTATTCCATCAATTAACAAATTGATATCATCTATTGTGAGTGTATCCGGTAATTTTCTTCCAAGTTTAGGCGCTTCTAATAAAGCAGTAGGGTCTGCACTTAAAACATTTTCCAGCAACAGATACTTATAAAATGCTTTGATTCCGCTGATAACGCGTGCTTGCGAACGTGCTGTCATGCCCAGCTCTGTGATCCATTTTAAAAATTCCTGTAAATGACCGAGCTCAATATCTTTGGGAGTGAGTGCATACTTCTTATATTCTACAAATTGAAATAGCTTTTCAACATCCCGTTGATACGCTTCAATGCTATTGGGTGATAAGGATTTCTCTAGTGTAAGAAATGAATTAAATCCCTTTATGTATGCTTTCCAACTCATTTCTTTCTGCAATTAGTATTTGTAATCCTAAAGGTATAAACAAAATTTAAATTGTTGGCTGAATATACGCGTTGGACCAAGAATTAATAGTGGTAAAGTTTAATATTCGTAGGCTGTGTGGGTTGTGTCCGTTCGAGCGGAGTCGAGAACTGTGGGATGGCTTAAGTGCTTCATAAGCTCACGCGCTGTTCTCGACTCCGCTCGAACGGACACCTTACACACACTTCATCAGCATTTTGAATAGTTTGCACTTCAATTTAATTCTTATCTTTACAAAACTATAATTAACTGCTATTACTTATTCTCAGGCGATGAAACTCCTTATTTTGAATGGTCCAAACTTAAATTTACTTGGCACACGCGAGACTTCTATCTATGGAAATCAAACCTTTACAGCCTATTTTGAAACATTAAAAAGTAAGTATCCAAAATTGGAGCTGCATTATTACCAGAGTAACGTAGAGGGAGAACTGATTAATAAATTACATGAAGTTGGGTTTTCATTTGATGGCATTTTGTTTAATGCCGGTGGGTACACACATACGTCGGTTGCTTTACGTGATGCAATTGCCGGAATAACAACACCTGTCATTGAAGTCCATATTTCAAATGTATTTGCAAGAGAAGAGTTCAGGCACGTATCCTTGATTGCACCTAAATGTAAGGGATCTATTTCAGGGTTTGGGATGGATTCCTATCGCTTAGCAATAGAAAGCTTTATGAGTTAGATTTTTTAAAACGTTCCACAGAGTCAATTTCTTTAAACGTTTTTTTACCTCTTAAATAAAAATCAAAAACAATGCAATGAAGATAAACTGCTGTAGTTGCATATTGTTTAATCTGTTTAATTGATTCTCTTCTCTTTTTCAATGTTGCGGGCAAGGTTCTGTAAAAACTTTTATGTGCCTTGAATACTGCGCTAAAATGTTTAAACTCTCCTTCAGCCAAAAATTTAAATGCTGCTATTCCATCTAAAATTAAGCGCAGGCACATTTTAGCAAACAAATATTGGCTGGAGTGATTTTTACATAAAAGAATCAGGTTGTTTCTAAAATTCAAATATGTTTTTTTAGGGTTTGCTTTGTTTAATGTCCCCCCCCCTACATGGTAAACAATGGAAGCCGGACAATACATTATTTTATATCCTAAATTTTTTAACCTCCAGCACAAATCAATTTCTTCCATGTGTGCAAAAAAGTCTTCGTCAAAACCGTGTACCTTGTGATAGCAAGCCGATCGTATAAACAAACAGGCACCTGTTGCCCAAAAAATTTCACGGGCATCATCATATTGTCCCATATCAACTTCTAACCGTTCAAGAATTCTTCCTCTGCAAAACGTGTATCCATATTTATCGATAAAGCCTCCGGCTGCTCCTGCATACTCAAACATTTTTTTATCGTGATAGGCTCTTATTTTGGGCTGACAGGCGGCAATGGATGGATCATCGTTCATCATTTGAATAACGTTGTCTATCCAACCGGGGGTAACTTCGACATCCGAATTCAGGAGGATATAATACTCTGCCTCCACATGTTTCAAGGCATCGTTATAGCCTTTGGCAAACCCGCCATTACTGGCATTTTGAATGATTTCTATGGTAGGAAAATTCTTTCTGACATAAGCCACAGAATTGTCTGTGGATGCATTATCTGCTAAAATAATCTTTGAATAAAATGTATTGCAAGCTATTACGGAGGGGAGAAAATTTTCAAGAAATTTCTCACCATTCCAATTCAAAATAACAACTGCAACTTTTATTTTATCCACTAATTGACAAGTGTTTTAATAATTGATTCTAATTACTTAGGATTTTTGTAATTATCATTTACGTTCCCTCCATACCCTTGATCATACACTCTTTCCTGATCCAGATCGTTAGAAGTAACGGTTCTCTTGTATATCCGAAGCTCCCACCTTAAATCAACTACTTCTCCTCTCGCATCGGAATGAATCAGTTTGTAATTATTACTAACGAGATCCGGATTGTAAAATACAAATCTTTTATTTGACTGTCTATTGTATGGTGTGGAAAGCAGCAATGATTTATTAACTAAGGTATTGTATTGCCATATTTCATACGGAGCGGCACTTGGTTCTGTAGTTACCGCATTTCTGGAATCGGGTGGTCCGTATTGAAGGTATACTCTTCCTCTATCCGAATCATACCCTTTTAAACCATATGTAGTAAACTCTTTGTTCACTCTTGTAACTTCTTCCTGATATTCCAACCATGCAGCTTCCGGATTTTTATCATTTCTGCTCTCCCAAAAATTATAGAAAAACTGTTGCATCAGCGTTATTTTCGGTTCTTTAATCACGTTTTCAGCAAATTCAATTTCCGAATACCCTGAAATAGGTCGTAAACAGCGTATAAACTCGGCAAGCGAATCTTTGTTTGTATATTTTTGAACAAATGTCTGAGAAATATCCAGTGTTTCAAGGCTTTGTCTGTTCGGTGATATTTCTTTGTTCAATCTTTGAAAAAATGAACGTTTTTGATTTAATAATTTGTTTTCTTCATCACGGACCTGAATTACCAGATTGTAATTTCCACTCGGTAAATTATCAATATTAAATTCGCCGATGATCACATTTACATTGTCTGCAGTAATCTTTTTAAACGCCGCAAAATCTTGCTTTTTCAGATGTTTTTCAGCAGATTCGATAAAATAAGTCACCAGCATCTTTTTGCCTGCTCCGGCAACCTGCTCCAAATGGTATATTTCGGAATAGAACTTTATTGTATTTAAATTTTCGGGATAAAAGTTGGAAACATATGGAACGAGATCATAAAAGCTTTTGGTAATAATGCTTGGGTTGGTTGATTTTGTATAGGATTCGAGCAATTGAATATCTGAAATCGCCACATTTTTTTCAGAAATCTCAACATGCACATTTGTTTTGGTAGTAGCCGGTTGTTCATTTTCTGCATTTTTGTCGGCAATGGTTGTTTCCATGATATAATCGCCATTTGCAAGCACAAATCGCTGTTGATCAATAAAGTTTGGCAAACCAGAGGTACTAACTTCAGGGCTGTTTAATACATATTTTTTTGCATTTTTGATTTCACCGGCTTGCAGAAAACGAATTTCAACTTCCACTTGTCCTTGATAAACACCATTTTCATTTTTAACAGGTTTAACGGATGAACCAATAAAAGAAAGGTAGGTTTCAAGATAAGGTCCCTGACCCGGATTCTCAAAAACAGCATACGATAAGTAAGCAGTAACAGCTCCTTGTGTTTGCTTAACAAAAAGTGTGTTTAAGCATAAACACAAGATTATCAGGCACTTTTTCATGACAAATAGTTTAAGTTGAATTAAATACCTCTTCGTTTACAACAAAGTTAAGCAATAAAAATACTTTTTTTAGTCTTTTTGCTTGTGGAAAAGGAAAAAATGATACTTTTGTCCCCGGAGAAATGGCAGAGTGGTCGATTGCGGCAGTCTTGAAAACTGTTGAAGGTAACACTTCCGGGGGTTCGAATCCCTCTTTCTCCGCTGAATACAATATTTACAGGCTTTTAAGAGCTAGAGGTCACCAGATTTGGTGGCCTTTTTTTATTTAAAAAGCTACCAATTAGCTACCAAAAGCAATTTAAAATCTTTGGTAACCTAAATTCCTTCCCTACTCCTCTATTCTCGCTTAAATC
>DAORKB010000194.1:0-6410 GCA_035439365.1 Bacteroidia bacterium | reverse complement strand
AAATTTTCATCCTTGATCCGGAAAATATTAAACAACTCCAGAAACGAATACATTTCGCTCGAAGATGAAATCAGTACATTGCAATTGTATATTGAATTGGAACAAATACGTTTCAAGCATCCTTTTAAGTTCATTTTAACCATTGATGAGAAGCTCGATATGTACACCGATATCCCAACTATGCTTATTCAACCTTATATCGAAAATTCCATCTGGCACGGATTAATGCCGAAGGAAACAGAAGGGCGACTGGAACTAACATTTAAAAAAGTAGAGGCATCCGTTCATATTCAAATAAAAGATAATGGTGTGGGAAGAGAAACCGTAGAAATGAAAAAAAAGCTGCATGTCTCAAAAGGAATGTCATTAACAGAGCAACGTATACAAACACTGGAAAACACCAGTAACAAAAAGTTTGTTACTACGATTACTGATTTAAAAGATGAACAAGGAAATCCAGCAGGAACAGAGGTGAATTTGATTATTCCTGTTGATGAATAGAACGGTAGCGACAGCTATTTAAATCTATAATCAGTGGCAGAAAAATAAGGGTTTCAAAAATTTTACGAGCATACGAAGAAATGTTGAGTGAACCCAATGGTGTAGAAATAATTAATTATTTTTTTATGTTTCCGTATCTTTTTATTATTTATGGAGTTATCAATCTTAAGAAATAATTTGTCAGCACCTTAGATCATACCATCGATTTCAGGAACAACATGCACGAACAGTCGTTTAATCTAAAATTTCACTCCACTTATTCCGGAAAACGAACGATAAATTATTATCTTTATAAAATATTATATCCTTTTTGAAGTAATAAATAACATAAAAAAACAAGATAATTCGTGAAAAAAGCTAAAATTCTTCATTAAATACGAAAGGAATGGGGATAATTTTCCTGAACCTTACTACCCAGCTCTCTTATTTTTTCAATTGTATAAATTTTATTGTGTATGAAATTAAAAGCTGTCGTTATTGAAGATGAGTTTAAATTAAGAGAAGTGTTTATTCAACAGCTTGAAAAAAATTGCCCGGATATTATCGTTAAAGGGCAGGCTGCAAATATTACAGATGGGTACGCGCTTATTTTGGAAGAAAAACCAGATGTTGTCTTTCTAGACATAGAAATGCCTAAAGGCAATGGATTTGACCTGCTCTCCAAGTTTGATAAAATTCCTTTTGAGGTCGTTTTTGTTACATCCTATGAACACTATGCGATCAGAGCTTTACGATTAAGTGCTCTTGATTATATCTTAAAACCATTGATCGTTGAGGATTTGCTTCCGCTAACCGAACGTATAAAAGAGGCTATTCAACTGAAAGAGAGCGCTTTTAAGTATAATTTACTACAAAGCAACTTAAAAAATTCGGAAGAGGATAAAAAAATCATCCTTCAAACCAAAACAAAAACAGAGTGCATTCAATTAAATCAAATATCCTATTTACAAGCTGAACTCAACTATACAAGTATTTTTCTATCCGAAAAAGCACGAATAGTGGTTTCTAAAACGTTAAAAGAATTTGAAGAAATGCTATGTGATACAAATACACATTTCATTCGTATTCATAAAAAATACATTATCAACATTAACCAAATTCAATCTATTGAGCGTGGTGATGAGTGCTTTGCTCTTCTTAAAGACAATACAAAATTAGAAGTTGCAAGAAGAAGAAAAGGAGAATTAATTGAAAAATTTAATTCCAGATAAAATATTGAAAAATTACACAATGAAATTAACAGCTGTTCTTATTGAGGATGAAATCAAATTAAGGAAAGTTTTTTTTGAATTACTTACAGATAATTGCCCTGACATCACTGTGGTTGGAGAGGCAGGAAATATCGCAGATGGTTACACACTTCTTCTTGAAAAAAAACCACAAATTGTGTTTCTTGACATTGAAATGCCTGGAGGAAATGGATTTGAATTGCTTGCTAAATTTGAAAAAATTCCGTTTGAAACTATATTCGTTTCCTCATATGGACACTTCGCGATTCGTGCATTAAAACTTAGTGCATTGGATTATTTATTAAAACCTGTAATGATTGAAGATTTACAAGTATTACCCGAACGGATCAGAGAGGCGATTGAATTAAAAGAAAGCGCTTTAAGATATAAAACGCTTCAACAAAATTTAAATGAACCAGAGCTGCAAAAGAAAATTATTGTTCGCTCCAGAACAAATACAGAATCTATCAACCTGGCGGATATCTGCTACTTAACCTCTGATTTAAATTATACGACATTTTATTTGAAAGGGAACCAACGGCTTGTTGTTTCAAAAACATTAAAAGAATTTGAAGAAGCTCTATGTGATTGTGAAAACAGCTCCTTTATACGTATTCATAAAACCAATATCGTAAATCTTAACTACGTAAAAAAAATTGAGCGAAGTGAAGAATGCTTTGTAATATTAAATAATGATACAAGGCTTGAAGTTTCGAGAAGAAAAAAGACAGCATTGATCGAAAAATTTGAGTCGATGTAATATCCGTTTATGTCGCCTTCTCTCTATATGTTTTTATTAAAATATATTGCTATTTTTACGCATTAACTTAGTTTTGATTGAACATAGTATTATAGATCAGTAGAAAAACACAACACATTGTCTTTTTTGATCTCCATAACCACATTAACCACACTCTTGTATGAAATTGACGGCAATTGTAGTCGATGATGAATTTAAAGTTAGAGAAGTTTTTCTTGAAATGCTTGAAAAGTTCTGTCCTGATATAAACGTTTTAGCCTGGGCCGATAATATTACAGATGCATATACCCTCATCCTTTCCCATAAACCTCAAGTCGTTTTTCTGGATATTGAAATGCCAGGTGGGAACGGTTTTGATCTGCTTGCAAAATTTGAAAAAGTTCCGTTCGAAACAGTCTTTGTTTCTTCGTATGGACATTATGCAATAACAGCACTTAAATTAAGCGCGCTTGACTACCTGCTTAAGCCTGTTAATGCTGATGATTTGGTTCAAATACCCAATAAAATAAAAGAAACACTCGAAATAAAACAAAATGCATTAAAGTACGAGTTGCTGAAAATCAATTTAAATGGAACTGAGCGAGAGAAAAAATTAGTTATTCCGGATAAAAAGAACTTAGAGTACGTAAACACAAATGAAATTATGTACTTAAAGGGTGAAGGGAATTACACCACCATTTATTTGAAAAACACAAAAAAATTCTTTGTTGCTAAAACATTGAAGGATTATGAAAGTATGCTGTGTGAAGAACAGGCACCATTTTTTAGAATTCATAAAGCATTTATTGTAAATATAAGCTATATAAAAACGATCGATCGTGGAGAAGAAACATTTATCACTTTAAAAGATGATACACGGCTGGAGGTTTCACGTAGAAAAAAAATGACATTGTTGGAGAAGTTGAATACTCCTTCGTGAGTGTTAATCTATACTTTTCCTTTTCCCTAAAATAACTTGAAAAAATAAACGGAACACGATATATGCGTGATAAAAGAGTGTTGGGAAAAACCCATAATGTATAACCATAATTCTATACCGCTCCTTAATTGATATATGGCCGCCTTTAACTGAGGCACCACCTTGTAAATATTTTGAAATTGTTAAGTTGGCATTTACAATTGTGGTTGCTTTTTTCAATACACGAATAACCCAATCGATATCTGCACTCAATTTGTAATTTAAATTATATGGATCGCACAATTCTCGTTTCGCAATAAAAGATTGATGAGAAACACACATTCCATACTTCAAACTTTTCCAGTTCAGTACCGGAGGTGGTTTTAGCCTTCTGTCTCCCAATATAGTTCCTTGTAGGTCAATTATCTTTGTATTGCCATAATAAACGTCAGCATACCGATTATCAGCAAACACTTTTTCCAGGGTGGTAGTTTCATAAAACAAATCGCCAGCATTCATGAACAAGACATAATCACCTGTTGCTTTTTCTAAACCTTTATTCATTGCATCATAAATACCCTTATCCTTTTCCGAAACAAAAAAAGCAAGCTTCGAGCGATAGGGATCAATTAGCTGAATGGTACCATCTGTAGATGCTCCATCAATAATAATATATTCTACCGATGTATACGTTTGCTGCAAAACGCTTTTCATGGTTGCCTCAATCAATGATTTTGCATTGTATACAACTGTAATGACTGTTATTGAAGGTATTTTTTTCATTTTAGTTTGACTTGGAATTGTTAATTTTCATACAAGTCAATAAGCCGTTTTACTAACTCTTTTTTTGAACATTTCGCAATCGCTAATGCCCTTGCTTTTTCTGAATAGCAAGAACTATCCGGCATTGAAATAAATAAATCAATACTGTTAGCAAGTTGAACTGCATTTTCGGAATGAACAAGAATACCTGTTTGATCATTTATGATCAGATCTGGCAGCCCGCCTGTATTAAAACCTATTACTGGTGTGCCACACGCTAACGATTCCACAATGGTATTGGGTAAGTTATCTTCCAGAGAGGGTATCACAAAAAAATCGGCAGCATTATATATACTGGCAAGTGTTGCTTCACTTTTTATTACTCCTAGCTGAATAACCTGAATTGCAGAATCCACTTCCAAATTTTTACCAATCACCACCAGGCAACTATCATTTGCATGTTTTAATTGTTTAAATGATTCCAATAGCAAGTGCATTCCTTTTCGTTTATCAGTCGGGTTTTCTGCAACAAAAAGTATTATTTTTTTATCCTGTGGTAGTTGAAGATTCTTCCGTTCTTTAACCTTATCCAGTGGTTTAAAAATTTCCGTATCCACACAGTTTGGAACAGTGAGCACTTCAAATTTTTTAAAAACTTCGCTTTGCTTCGCCAGATTTGTAAGCCAAACAGACGGGCAAATAACTTTTAAATTACAACCTTTTATATAGCTGTTTTTTTTTGAAATATTTCTTTGTAATAAGTTCTTAAACTTTGAATAATCATAATCCTGTGCATAGTGATTTCCTCCGGTAAATGGGTTCATATCATGCAATGTCCAGAAAAAATGCTTGTTTTTATCAGCAAATACATGCTTCCAGGAAATCATCTTCGGAACCCAATGAAAATGAATAATATCCGATTGTTTAAAAATATCTAACTGATCAATTCGAAAAACAGAGGAAGGACCATTGATGTAAACATCTTTATTGAAAAAAACAGGTGCCTTGTTCAAAAATAAATTCAAATACTTCAACACGCTGAAATACAGCTTTCCTCTTTTTTGTGTAATGATTTCTTCAACGGAAAACACATTTCGCTCTTCAGGTTTTTCGGTTTTATAAAGTACAAGCAAATTCGAATCGAACCCCTGCTCGAGCAATGCACGATGCTGCCTTCTGCAGGCAATACCTGCTCCTCCTCCATAATTTGTGGTAATTTGTAAAATTTTCATTTGAAACTGTACTTATGCACTTAATTTTTATATCCAAAAATATTGAGCTGCATATCCATATTTACGTCCTGCTTTTTATTGACAAATGGTTTCTTTCTATCAATAGCATGCCGTATAAAATACCTGAAGTTATGTTTTGTTAAAACAGACAAGAGTTTATCCAATGTTTGTTCTTGCCCGTTAAAAGAATGATATTCAATAAAAATATTCTCCACTTTATGCAAAGCAGGAGCAATGTGCGGAACCAATTCCATTTCTGCCCCTTCAATATCATTCTTAAGAAAATCGATTTTTTCTTCTTTTTGAAGCGTTAATAAAAAATCGATGGCCCGGATATTTACTTTAGGAGCATTAGATACAGTGTAAATTGATCCTCCATCCGCGCCTTCGTCACTAAACGTTAGCGTTTCATCTTTTATCCATACAGCTTCCTGTTTCAATTGAACATCCAGTAAATTATTCTTCTTCACATTCGAATCAAGCAAACGATATACATTAGGAGAAGGTTCATAAGCGTTGATCCTGGCTTTCGGATATTTTTTCTTAAAATAGAGTAAACTCGTTCCTATATTGGCCCCGCAATCGTAGATAACTGGCTCAGGCGAATTTGTTTTGAATGCATAAAATTCATATACGAATATTTCCTGGTACTGGTACACAAACGATTTCATGTCCGCAACAGTGATCTTAAAACCGTCTATGGAAACTTTGCGCTCCTGAAATCTTTTTATAAAGGAATTTTGGAAGTATAATCGTACAAATGTTCTAAACGGGCGCTTTGTTATAAATAAAAACAACCCTTTGAAAAAGAAAGCTATAAAATCTTTCATTTAGTAATTTAATGTTAAATATGCATTGTCAGGATAAATATTTGTTCAGCGCTATTCTCGCCACTTTTATTAAACTATTCAACTCAAATATTTTCCCCTTTAATTTTTTTGCAGAAAAGTGTTTTAGCTCTGTAAAAAAATCATCTTTAAACTTCAAATAGGCTTTGTCCGCATAAACATACGCTATATCATGGTGTT
>DAORKB010000193.1:0-6455 GCA_035439365.1 Bacteroidia bacterium | reverse complement strand
GTGGAGTCGGAGGGATTCGAACCCTCGTCCAAACAAGGAATTAATAAGCTTTCTACATGTTTAGCAGATATTTGATTGTCGGCACATTCCAGGCAAACCTACAGGCCAAAGAATATACTTAGCTTCTTTGTTTTCATTGTGAAGCAAAGCGATTCACAACTATATCTTCATTTGTGATGCTTCATGGAGACGCAGAAGATCAAAGCTTCTCCGGAAACAAAGGCACTTAATACTTGGTATTAAGCAGCCATAGCGTAGTTAGACTCGCCAGATAAAATTTTGAGAGTTGATATTAACGTGCCATATTCACAACGCACGACATGCTTACGTAAAAATCGCACTCGCTGTCAAAACCGTACGACCCCAGAAATAAAAGAACTGGTACAAAGATACAAAATATTAACCAATATTTTTCATCCTGGTTGATGCATCCCGTTATACATTTCACTGGCATGTATTTTGAAAATTTTATCCGCTAAAAATATACAGCCATGAAAAAACAATACTTGACCATCTGCGCTTTGCTCATCTTTACTGTAACTCACGCGCAATTCACCATCGATTTAGAAAGCGGCGCCGCAACATTCGGATACAATGATGTCAGAATTCCCGGCAATAGTGGAACACTTTTCTCCCTTTCAGAAAACTTCGAAAATAAATTATCGCCTTTTTTCCGGGCACGCGCTCACTACACGTTCAATAAACGACACACCATTCTTGCGTTGTATGCTCCCTTTGTTCGAAAAAGCGCGGGAGTCGTTCCATCAACCATTCGCTTTCAGGATGAACTTTTCGAGGCAGGCGATAAAATAAATGCCACCTGGAAATTTAATTCGTATCGTTTGAGTTATCAATATCATTTGATCGCCAGAGAAAAGTTTACATTCGCTATCGGCTTAACGGGTAAGATCAGAGATGCAAAAATAGCCTTACAAAATTCAACTGCCTTTGCAGAAAAAACAAATCTCGGGTTTGTGCCACTAATCCGTTTCTATGCAGATCTAACTGTCGGAGAAAAATTTCATGTAATTGCCGATGGCGACGCACTGGTGGCTAAACAAGGCCGTGCAGAAGATGTGCTGTTTGCAATCGGATACAATCCTGTACAACGCTGGCGCATAAAGCTGGGATACCGTATACTGGAAGGTGGTGCAGACAACGATGAAGTGTATAATTTTTCTTCCGTACATTATTTCGTTATTGCTACATCTTTTACATTTTAATGTAAAAATAAAAGTTGCTGGTAACGTTAATTTATCATTCTAATAATCACTACACTGTTTTCCACTCATTCCCCGGGTGTGTCTTTTTCTTATATCAACAAAAAAAGCGGTACCTCCTTGCAGATACCGCCCTTAATTTAGAGAGCCCCATTTTTCATTTCAACAATGTCACATGCCCAACATAATGGTGTACTTTGCTGAAAGGATCGGTCAGATCAATTTTCCAAACATACACATCTTGCTGTGCAACTTCGGATTTGCCTTGCACCCTGCCATCCCAACCTTTTTCAAGCTCATTGCTTTCAAAAATTTTTGTTCCCCAACGATCAAAAATCATCATCCGGAATTGTAAAATATTTGTCCCGTACGCATTAAATGTATTATTCAAATCAACGCTTTGATCGCCGGGTGTAAATGCATTGGGTACATAAAATGTCCATTGCGGTTTGTATATAACTTCTTTACACGCATTGTCTGAGCATCCGTGAAGCGAATCGGTTACTTTCAAACAAACCGTATACGTGCCCGGATGCGAATATTCATGAAATGGATTGATCAATTTTGAGGTATCGGATCCACTTTCAGGATCACCAAAGGTCCATTCATAAATTAAATTTTTCCCGGTGCTTCCGTTCAACAAAATTAGTTTAGGTTGATCCTCGGTCAGTTCATGAGGATTCATATAAAATCCTGCATTCGGATTTCCATAGACTGTTACTACCGATACTGCTTTACTACTGCAATTTGCTGTTGTTCCCGTAACCGTATAACTTGTAGTGCTGGAAGGAGTAACCACGATCGTTGGTGTTGTTCCACCGGTTGACCATACATAACTTGTTCCTCCGGTAGCCGTTAGCAATACTTCCGAACGTGAACATACGGCTCCATTATTTACTGTAATCACCGGTATGTTATTTACATTCACATTCGCGACAGCTGTATCGGAACATCCCTTGCTCGAACCTGTTACTGTATACGTTGCATTTGAAGCCGGACTTACAATAACCTCCTCTTTATTTGGTATTTGCGAACCATCTGACGCTTGCCAGGAATAACTGTTTGTTGATGCACCTCCTGCCTTCAATGTAAATGTGGTTCCTTTACACATCTCTCCACTATTTACAACCACATCCGGAATGGGATTGACGGCAATTGTGCCGACTGCCGTATTTTTACAACCACCTGACGCAGTACCTGTAACCGTATACGTACTTGTTGTTAGTGGTTTAACACTGATGGAAGGTGTTGTCGGAAATGTACCACCCATTGAACCGACCCATGTATACGAAACTGCCCCAGTAGCTGTAAGTATAGCTGTCATGCCTTTACAAATGGTATCATTGTTTACCATTACAACAGGTAGTTTATTTACTGTTACCGTTGCTGTGGTGTCGTTTGAGCAACCATTTGCATCTGTTCCCACTATTGAATAGGTAGTTGTAACAACCGGATTAACGATGATACTACTTCCTGTTGACGGGGTAATGCCTGCACCCGACCATTTATAGGTTGATGCTCCTGTTGCCGTTAAGGTTGCTTTTTCATTTTCGCAAATAGCAACATCCGATACGCTAACGGTTGGTAACGGATTCACCTTAACAGTAATCGTTTTTGTTCCTTTACAACTACCAGATGAAACCAGCACCTGATAGGTTGTTGTTACAGTCGGTGTTGCAATTGGATTTGCAATTGCAGCATTACTCAACCCGGTTACCGGTGTCCACTCAAAAACGGATCCTCCACTTGCGGTTAATTGTGTTGACTCACCAATACAAATAATACTATCTCCTGTAACAACCGGAACAATGCTGCTTACCATTTGTACCAATGCAGTGGTTGTATCTTTGCAACCATTTGCATCGGTTCCAATAACCGTATAGGTTGTCGTTACCGAAGGATGCGCTGTTGGTGTTGCAGTATTCGGATTAATAAGTGTTGCTGCCGGCGACCATACATACGTTACAGCATTGCTTGCAGCTAATTGAATTGAATCGTTCTGACAAATTGTTCCGCCTGTTGCCTGTACATCTGGCCTGGGGTTCACTGTAACAACAACAGTTGTTGTATCTGCGCATCCTCCGGCAACCGATCCGATTACTGTATAGGTTGTTGTTGAAGTTGGTTTCGCTGTAACAGTAGCACCTGTTGTTGCGCTCAAACCGGTTGCAGGGCTCCAGGTGTAGCTGGAAGCACCGGTAGCTGTTAAAGATGCGCTAGCTCCTTCGCAAATTGTTGCCGGGTTCACACTTACATTCGGCGCAGCCACTACATTTATTTTTGCTGAATCTGTTGCGGTTTTATTTGCTTTATCGGTTAGTACAACGGTATATGTTTTTGTAGATGTTCCCGGGCACACATCAATCGTGGCACCTGTTTGCCCATCACTCCATTTATAGGTATAACCCGGTGTTCCACCACTTCCTACAGCTGTTAACTTAGTGCATCCATTTGCACATACTGCAGTATCCCTTACCACCACCGTTGGCCCGCAAGCCGTATTATCCGGTTGAGGAGGAAATTTACCATCTGTCGACTTCCAGTTATCAACGCCCAATGCTCCCGATCCTTCTAATACCCGAAAAGAAATATAGGTCCAATCCGAAGTTGGTGTAAAACAAAATGTTTGCGTTGACCAGGTTGCTGAAGTAACCATTTCACTCTTCCACAACAATTCAGATGTTGTACATGCTGACGTGGCGCCATACAACGCCAAAGAAGTATTTCCTGCTTTGGTAAGTAAATCAATACTGAAACAATATTTTGTTCCTGCCTTTAACGGAGCACCTGCACATAATTTCAGGGAATTACCTTCTCCATTGGGGCCGCCGGTCATGCTCATAAATGTTTTACCATCACTTGCTGGAATATTACCAATTGTCATATTTCCACCAGGCTCTATATCCGTGCTACCATAACCCCAGGTGGTACATTGCTCCCAACTGTCCTGCCCGTTATCAGGCAAACAATTGCAGTTGCAATTTTGTCCAAAACACCCACCTTCGGCACGTTCAAAAGACATATTCACCTTACAATCACATTGAGAAAAGGAAGCAAAACTTGTAATCCCCAATAAAATCAATAAGAATAAGCGTTTTTTCATGTTGCTTAATTTAAAATGTATTCCATGAATATCTGTTTTCGGCTGTAGATACGGAGATACAGCCTTATTCAAATTTAACCCACATCTTAAGGAATTGGTAATGAAAAGCAATCACATCTTAAGTCGATCATGAAATAAAAAAAAACCAAACAGAATATAAATTATTGATTATCAGTTATTTAAAAACAAAATATTTTAAAGCTAAGAGCAAAAACAACTGTCTTTAAATCATGACATACAAAAACTACAAACACCAAAAGGTTATTGATTATATTTGAGGAGCAAATCAAAATCTGCTTATGAACAAACTTAAAATTGGTGTCTTAAGAGAAGAAAAAACACCTCCGGATAAACGTGTTCCACTTCCTCCATTGGTATGTGCCGAACTTATCCGCAAATATCCGAATCTTGAAATTTTTGTTCAACCCAGTAAAATCAGGTGCTATGAAGACTATGAATACACATCGTTTGGTGTACCTTTAAAAGAGGATCTGAGCGATTGTGATATTTTAATGGGTGTAAAAGAAGTGCCACTCGAAAAGTTGATCCCCAACAAAAAATATTTTTTCTTTTCACATACGATAAAAAAGCAGCCTCACAATTTAAAGTTGATGAAAGCTTTAATTGAAAAGAAAATTCAGATGATCGACTATGAAACACTTACCGACAGCAATCATAACCGAATTATTGGTTTTGGCAGATATGCCGGTATTGTAGGTGCTTACAATGCTATTCTTGGTTATGGTCGTAAATATGATTTATTCCTTTTAAAGCCTGCACATTTATGCCGTGATCGTACGGAAATGGAAGAGGAATTGAAGCGTGCAAAACTTCCCAACATTAAAATTGTTTTAACCGGTGGTGGTCGTGTAGCAAATGGAACCATTGAAACTTTAAGTGCATTACGCATCCGTAAAGTTACTCCGGAAGAGTTTCAAATGTCTTCTTTTCGTGAACCTGTTTATTGCCAGTTAAATCCTCGCGATTACATTCAACGCAAAACGGATTTAAATTTTGATTTACAGGATTTTTATACCCATCCGGAGCATTTCAATTCCAACTTTTTACCTTACACAAAAATGGCCGACATCTATATTGTTGCGCACTTTTGGGATCCAAGGGCACCACGTATGTTTGAATTAGCGGATGTGGCTGCAAAAGATTTTCACCTGAGTGTGATTGCAGATATCACTTGCGATGTCGATGGTTCCGTACCTACTACAATTCGCTCCAGCAGCATTCAGTCTCCTTTTTATGGATACAATACCAAAACCAACAAAGAGGATCTTCCATTTAATAAAGACACCGTATGTGTGATGGCAGTTGATAACTTACCTTGCGAGTTGCCCCGCGATGCCAGCGACGATTTTGGAAAAGATTTAATGGAACGTGTGATACCGAATATTGTAACAGAAGATAAAGATCATATCATTGAACGAGCCACCATTTGTAAAGATGGAAAACTTACACCAGCATTTGAATATCTAAGTGATTATGCGTATTCGTGATGGACTTACTATAAATTCAGTGTCAGTTTGAGTGCGGATTAATCCCGGAGGGATCAAATAACATTTCTCACTCTTCTCTTTCTTTTTGTCTTGAAACAAAAAGAAACAAAAAATTCAAGAGAAAGCCAACGGCAACCGCACAAGCGGGCCATACCCCCGCTGCTTTCTCTGGCCTACGCACCGCACAGATTTTCTATTTTACCCAGAAGTTGTTACTTGTTAAGAATCGGTAATCGTGTAAACTCTTATTGCTCAATCTTTGTGATGAACTGAAATTGCGTGATGAACGCGGGGAGGAATGGCGCTTTGTTGGGGCAGCCCTGTGCGGCCGGATGAGAGGAAGACGCATTAGCAGCGCAGGCTTTGTGGGATTGTCTTCCTCGCAGGGAAACATTAAAGCGCCTTGAATTTTTTGTTTCTTTTTGTTTCAAGACAAAAAGAAAAAGAAGAAATAAAATAGCGAATAATATACACCACGCTGGGATCGTTAAATATCGTATGATGCGGATGTTCTATAGACATGTGATCCCTCCGGGATCAGTCCTTACACACACACTAACACTCATACTGAATTTAATGGAAGTATACATATTCAGCGAAAAAATCTCCCTAAAAATTCCTATC
>DAORKB010000192.1:0-6489 GCA_035439365.1 Bacteroidia bacterium | reverse complement strand
ATGCGCTCCGCTAATTCAATACCACTTCCAATGGCTACAACATCAATATCTTTACTTGGTCGGTTAAGTAACAAGTCACGTACCCAGCCACCAATAACATAAGCTGAGATGTTCATTTCTGCGGCAACTTCGGCAATAACAGGAAATATGGGATGAGTAAGTTTTGTTTTCAAAGTATTAAGCGCCAAACTGTCTAAGGTGGTGATCAAGGTGTTTCCATTGCATAAAATTCAATTGCGAATCGGTTAATTTACCAAAAATAGGATGTGGTCCTTTGGGAAGCCTTTCTGCACCATTTTTGGAAAAGTGTTGTACAAATTCAATCAACACTTTTTTTTCTTTGTCAAAATCACCTGCCCCAGTGATAATAAATTCCTTGGCTGTGGGTAAGTTTGGATTGTAAGGTTCATCTTTTAACCACTGTGCTTTTGAAGCGGAAGAACGTATATTAATTGTCATGGTAACGAGTATTGATTATTTCCTAATAATTTTCACCTCTCCGTTTAGCGCAACCTTAATAATGGTAGATGGTTTAGGATTATTTGTTTCTTTTTGTCTCAAATTTACAATGTAATCCACTTTATTCATAATCTTTGGATTGATGGCGGGAAAGCTAGTTGGAGTAGGGTCACCACTGATATTGGCAGAAGTGGAGACAATTGGTTTTCCGAATTTATGAATCAGGTTTCTGCAAAATTCATCTTGCACAATGCGTATGCCTACACTTGAATCAGCAGCTATGATATTTTCCGCAAGCATGCGGCCATCGGGATAAATAATTGTAAGTGGGTCTTCACCAGCAGTTTCAATCAGGTCCCAGGCAATTGCCGGTACTTCTTTTACATAGCGATTGATCATTTTATAGTCGGAAACAAGCACAACCATACTTTTGTACTCCGCACGCTCCTTGATTTTATATATTTTATTTACGGCTTCTTTATTTCTGGCGTCACAACCAATACCCCAGACCGTATCAGTTGGATACAAAATCGTTCCTCCCTTTTTTAATACTTCTAGTGTATTTTTTAATTCTTCTTCCATTGTTTTAATTTTTGCGAAGATACGAATAGTTTCTGGGGCATAAAGTGAACTTTTATTCATGTTTTTTTTTCTTTTTCTTTTTGTTTCAAGACAAAAAGAAAAGAGAATAATAAAACAAAAACGACCCGAAGTTTTTCGGGCCGTTTTGGGTATTAGGGTAATTATTTCTGTTTCTTATTGAACAGTTACTTTTTGGTTATTTGTTCTTCCATCGGTTGCAATTACCTGCATGTTGTAAAGGCCGGGTGTGTTTATACTTAATGTGTAAGAGTTAACGCCATTTGGAATGAATGTATCCACCAATTGTCCGGTAATGTTGTATACATTAATTGTTTTAATGTTGAAAGAAGTGTTAACCGTTAAGTCGCCAGAAGTTGGGTTCGGGAAAATCAACATGTTATCAGTAGATACAACATTGTTGATTCCGGTCGTAGATTTTGGTATTATTCTAAGTGTTTCTGCCCAGGTTCCGGTACCACTTTTTGTTGCAATAGCTGTTCCTGTGGCTGTGTGTTTACACGTGGTAAAACCGTTACCTTGCCATGGGTCCATAAATGTTAGTGATGTACCGCTATAGTGACATGCTACCATTACGTGTCCACCCCCGGAACCCCAAAGAACAAGGATAATGTAAGGTCTTTTTCCTATCATTTCAGCGTTAATTTCATTAACAGTAATAACTCTTTCTTCCGGATTGGAGTCAAGATCTCCAAAGTGTTTTAATACACCTTTAACACCACTTGCTCCATCTAAATAGTTAGGGCTGTTGCATTTTCCGCTTGGATTAGAGCAGCAGTTAGAGTTTCCAAAGTAGCTTGGGTTTACACTTCTGCAATATTCAGCGATAGCGCATTGTGTCGGATTAAATCCGTAATATTTTAAAATACATTTGCTGTTAGCATCCCAACACCATTGATTTTGTTCCTGCGTAACTACAGTGATTGGTACTTGATATTGTGCAATTGCTGCGTTCACAGAAAGCAACAGGATGATGATTGCGCTTATTTTTTGTAAAGTTTTCATTGAAAATGTTTTTTGATGATGAATAATTAGACTGTCTTACTGTTCCTCCTTCGCTAAAGCTTCGGTGGACGAGTGAGTTTAATTGAGTAGATTAATAAGTATTAGCGATCAAAGCATCAAAAGCTTCGGATAGCTTGTAGACAGTTTTAGCATTTCTGCCGGCTTCCGGATTAGCAAGCCCCATTTTAGCAGATTCTAAAGGAATTAAATCAGCATTTTCAATGACAGTGTTTGCACTTACATTCGAAACGAAGGTCGCGGAGTATTTGTAAATATTAACCATTACATGTTCCTGATCCGCTGCAATAGGGTTTGCTGCTTCAGTAGCTTGTAATTCTTTTGCCAATACAGCTCCATCAATAGATTGAATCTCGTATTTTCCATTTTCTGAAGAAACGGTAACAACAGCTCTGTACTCTCCATTTACAGCAACAACCACATTGTAATTGTTTGTAGGAACAACTTTTCCATAGGGATCGACACCAACCATTCGATAAATTGTAGCAGGTACGGCTTTTGCAAATTCCGATCGATTGTTAAAACCATGTTCTTTTTCCATGTTAACAGGAACAATCTCTAAAAAAGAGCTCAACTCACTTTTAACCGATTCGTAAATTTTTTGATTTTCTTCAGCAGATGTGATCAGCTGGCTAATTTTGATTTCTTTTGCCGCATAGCTAAAAGATGAGAATCCCAGAGTTAGGGAAAGTCCGAGAACTAAAAATCCTTTTTTCATTGTTTAAATGATTTAAAGGCTAAAGAGAGCAACTGCCGGATACGAATATATATTTTTTTTGAGGGAAAGCCATTTTTTTGACACAAAAAATATGAACAAGGAATAGGTTATAATTGAATTTAAAATAACGGTCGGCTTTTTAAATTTTCTAAAAAAACAGAAGAAATTGGTGATGATGTGTGCGTAAGTGTCCGTTCGTTCGGTCATGGGATCACCGTATGTATTTCTTTTCCTGTTTCAAGACAAAAAGAAACAGGAAAAAAATACATATTGTGATCCCTGCAAAATATAGTTAATTGCCAACGTTTCAGATAATCAGTAAAGAAAATATTACTCCTTGTATATGTGCATCAATTGCTCCACACACTTTTGAGGATGAAATAGCTGTGCATATTGGAATCCTTTCTCTGCCATCTCTATTCTGGCGCTTTCATGATTCAATAAGTAATTGATGTGCTCAGCCAATTGCTTTTCATTTTGAGGATCAATGTAAATGGAGTTGGGGCCACCTGCTTCCGGAAAACAACCGCCGGCAGTAGTAATTACAGGCACTTTGCTGGTGAGTGCCTCAATGATCGGAATACCAAATCCTTCAAATAAGGATGGGAAAATAAAAATTTTTGCTTTGTTGTATACTGCAGGTAACTCGTGATGATCAATGCGTTCAATAAAGTGCACACGGTTTTTTAATTGATTCGTGTTGATGTAATCCATTACTTTATTGAAATAGTTTCGTTTGTTTCCAATTACAACCAAAGGGATATCTTTTGTTTGCTTTAACGCTTTTACGAGGGTCAGTAAATTTTTTCGCTCTTCAATTGTGCCAACATACAGTAAGTAATCAGCCGGAAGGTTGTACTTTTTTATCACTTCTTCTGTCTGCTGCGAGGAGATGGGTTGGTAATATAATTCGTCACAACTCTGATACACCACCCTGATTTTTGACTCGGGAATGAAATAAAATTTTTCAATATCTCTTTTTGTTTCCTGGCTTATCGCAATAATTACATCTGCATTATCGCAGGCATTGCGAAATTTTTTATTGTAAATTTTTCGATCAATAAAAGGATATAATTTTGGGTATCTGAGGAAAATGAGGTCGTGGGTGGTGACAATTTTTTTTCCTTTGAATTGCTGAATATTAAAAGGTAATTCATTACTTAGTCCATGATAAACGTCAATGTTTTTTTCGTTTAATAGTGGTGTAATGCCATAGGAGCGCCATCTGGAGCGTAATTTTTTATCAATAAAATTTTCAGGTTCCTGAATGGTTATGCCCTTTGAAGTAAGTATTTTCTTTTGAAATTCGGTTTCAACTGTACGCGGAGAAAATAAAGTATATTGATTTTCGGGGTGATACGTATACAACGATTTGATGAGTGTACGTGCGTAATTTCCTAACCCACTTGAATTCAGAAAAGCTCTTTTGGCATCAAAAGCGATGTGCATGCTGATTATTTTTTTGATTTACTGTTGAACGTTATTCAAAGCACGTGCGGTTGTATCCGGTCTAGAACGGACACAACCGCACGCATTATCACTTAACGATCTTATACCGCTACATCATATTCGCGAAGTGCATTGTTCAATGATGTTTTTAAGTCCGTGCTTTCTTTGCGTTGTCCGATGATCAATGCGCAAGGAACCTGAAAATCACCTGACGGGAATTTTTTTGTATACGATCCCGGAATGACAACAGAGCGTGCCGGTACAATACCTTTGTATTCTTTAGGTGCTGATCCTGTGACATCAATAATTTTAGTTGATTTTGTTAATACCACATTGGCACCAAGTACAGCTTCTTTCTGAACGTGAACACCTTCAACAACGATGCAACGGGAGCCAATAAAGCAACCATCTTCAATAATTACCGGAGCTGCTTGTACAGGTTCTAATACACCGCCAATTCCAACGCCACCGCTTAAATGCACATCTTTTCCGATTTGAGCACATGAACCAACTGTTGCCCAGGTATCTACCATCGTTCCGCTATCTACATACGCACCAATGTTTACATAGCTTGGCATCATGATCACACCTTTTGCTAAATAGGCACCGTAACGGGAAACTGCATTTGGAACAACACGTACACCAAGTGCTTCGTAATTTGTTTTCAATTTCATTTTATCATGAAACTCAAAAATACCCACGTTAAGTGTTTCCATTTTTTGTATTGGAAAGTATAGGATAACTGCTTTTTTTACCCATTCATTTACTTGCCACTCGTTCCCTTTTGGCTCTGCAACACGTAGTTTTCCTTTATCCAACTGCTCAATAACTTCACGTATGGTTTGTTGTGTTTTTTCTTCTTTTAATAACTCCCTGTTTTCCCAGGCTGCTTCAATTATTGCTTGCATATCTCGAATAGTATTTGATTTAAGTGGCGCAAATATAAATATTAAATAAGTATGTGAGACTACAGGTTTTGAAATTAGTGATGAAGCGAACGGACACATCCCACGGTGATTCGTAAATTTCAAGTTCAAAGCAAACAGTTGTTTTGGCAGAATCCGAATTTTCTTAACTTTGCGTTATGGCTCGGATAATGGCAATTGATTATGGCAGTAAACGCGTTGGTATTGCAGTTACTGATCCACAGCAGATTATTGCTACCGGACTTACAACTGTTCATTCAAGTGAAGTGATTGATTTCTTAAAAAAATACATGCAAAAAGAAGAAGTTTCATGTATTGTGGTTGGAGAACCAAAACGAATGAACAATGAACCATCTGATTCAGCAAGGTTTATTGAACCGTTTGTAATGCATTTAAAAAGAACGTTTCCTGCTGTAAAGGTTGAACGCATGGATGAACGCTTTACCTCAAAAATGGCTTTTCAAACCATGATTGACAGTGGGTTGAAAAAGAAAGCCAGGCAAAACAAAGAATTGGTGGATGAGATTAGTGCCACTATTATTTTGCAAAGCTATCTGCTCCGTCTGCGCTAAGCTTCGGCGGAAGTAAGTAATATTTAATATTCGAGATATAATATTACCATATTTCGGAAATGATTACTTATGAAGTAAGTTAATGTTAAGAACTTTAAAAATATTACATATTAAATATCAAAATATTACATAAAAATATGATTTTACCAATTGTAGCATATGGAACCCCGGTATTGCGTAAAGTAGCTGTTGACATTCCGAAAGATTATCCACAATTGCAACAGCTTATTGCAGATATGTATGAAACCATGTATGCATCATTGGGTGTAGGGATTGCAGCACCCCAAATCGGAAAATCGCTGCGTTTGTTTTTAGTTGATACGAGTCCTTTTGTAAGCGGAGAACGTGATGAGGAGGATGAATTCACAGAAGAGGAGCGTGAGCAATTGCAAAATCTGAAAAAGACCTTTATCAATGCAAAAATAGTAGAGGAAGATGGAGAAGAGTGGGTCTTCAATGAAGGCTGTTTAAGCATTCCGAAAATACGTGAAGATGTTTCGCGTAAGCCTAAAATCAGGATACAATATTACGATGAACAGTTTAACTTTTTTGATGAAACCTACGAAGGTATTGCAGCGCGCGTAATTCAACATGAGTATGATCATATAGAAGGGAAATTATTTACCGACCGGATCAATCCACTTCGAAGACGTTTATTAACCGGAAAGCTGAATGATATTTCGAAAGGTAAAGTAAGTGTTTCTTATAAAATGCAATTTCCAAATAAATAAATCACATACAA
>DAORKB010000191.1:0-6533 GCA_035439365.1 Bacteroidia bacterium | reverse complement strand
ACCTGCTTCTGGAAATACAGAGGTAATCAATATAAAGTAAACATCATTGATACACCGGGCCACGTTGACTTTACAGTTGAGGTGAACCGTTCACTTCGTATCCTTGATGGTTTGGTGTTCTTGTTTTCTGCGGTTGATGGTGTGGAGCCTCAATCAGAAACAAACTGGCGCCTGGCTAACAATTACAACGTTACCCGTATCGGTTTCGTAAATAAAATGGACCGTTCCGGTGCCGACTTTTTAAATGTTGTGAAACAGGTAAAAGAAGTACTGGGTGGTAACCCTACACCATTGCAATTACCTATCGGTGCTGAAGATTCTTTCCGTGGGGTGGTTGATTTGATCAACTTTCGTGGTATTGAGTGGAACGAACATGATCAGGGAATGACCTTCAAAGAAGTGCCTATTCCTGATGATTTATTAGAAGAAGCAAAAGAGTGGAGAGGTAAATTGTTGGAATCAATCGCTGAGTTTGATGACAAATTAATGGAAAAATTCTTTGATGATCCAAATTCCATTACAGAAGCGGAGATCCTGGCTGCATTACGTCAGGCTTGTCTTGCAAATAAAATTGTTCCGATGGTTTGCGGTTCATCTTTCAAAAACAAAGGTGTTCAAACCATGTTGGATTTGGTAATGGAACTAATGCCAAGTCCATTGGATAAAGAAAATATCAAAGGAACACACCCGGAGACGGATGAAGAAATTACCCGTAAACCGGATGCAAAAGAACCATTTACCGCATTGGCATTTAAAATTGCAACCGATCCATTTGTAGGTCGTCTTTGTTTCTTCCGCGCTTATGCCGGTCGTTTGGATGCAGGTTCTTATGTATTGAATACACGCAGTGGAAACAAGGAGCGTATCTCCCGTATTTTCCAGATGCATGCAAATAAACAAAATGCAATCGATTTCATCGAAGCAGGAGATATCGGAGCTGCAGTAGGATTTAAAGATATTAAAACCGGAGATACATTATGCGATGAGAAACATCCGATTGTATTGGAGGCAATGAATTTCCCTGAGCCGGTTATCGGTGTGGCAATTGAGCCAAAAACTCAGGCTGACTTAGATAAATTAGGTGTATCATTAGCAAAATTAGCTGAAGAGGATCCTACCTTCCGTGTAAAAACGGATGAAGATAGCGGACAAACCGTTATCAGTGGAATGGGAGAGTTGCACTTAGAGATCATCTTGGATCGTTTGAAACGTGAGTTCAAGGTAGAGTGTAACCAAGGTCCACCACAAGTATCTTACAAAGAAACAATCAATGCAGAAGTACAACACCGCGAGGTTTACAAAAAACAAACCGGTGGTCGTGGTAAATTTGCCGATATTCAAGTTATTATTTCACCTGTTGATGCTGATTTTGATCAAACAACAAAAGCTGGTGGTTTACAATTCGTAAACGAAATTTCCGGTGGTAACATTCCTCGTGAGTTTATCCCATCCGTAGAGAAAGGATTTAAAGCTGCCATGGTAAATGGTGTATTAGCTGGTTATCCTGTTGACTCCTTAAAAGTGAGATTAATTGATGGTTCTTATCACAACGTTGACTCTGACGCATTGTCTTTTGAGATTTGTGCTCGTACAGCGTTCCGTGAAGCATTGCCAAAAGCAAAACCAGTGCTTTTAGAGCCAATCATGAAAGTAGAAGTATTAACTCCTGAACAAAACATGGGTGATGTTGTAGGAGATTTGAATAAACGCCGTGGACAAATCGAAGGAATGGATTCCAGAGCTGGTTCACAAGTTATCAAAGCAAAAGTGCCATTGTCTGAAATGTTTGGTTATGTAACAACATTACGTACCATCACTTCCGGACGTGCAACTTCTACAATGGAATTTTCACATTATGCTGAAGCACCAAAAAGCACTTCTGATGAAGTAATCGCTAAAGCAAAAGGTAAAGCAGAAAAAGTATAATCTAAAATCGTTCTTTATAATAAACGTTATGAGCCAAAAAATCAGAATCAAATTAAAATCATACGATTTCAACCTAGTTGATAAATCGGCTGAAAAAATTGTAAAAACAGTGAAAATGACTGGCGCTGTTGTAAGCGGTCCGATTCCATTGCCAACTCACAAAAAAATCTATACGGTATTGCGTTCACCACACGTAAACAAAAAAGCGCGTGAACAATTCCAATTGTGCTCTTATAAACGATTGTTGGATATCTACAACTCAACATCTAAAACAGTTGATGCACTGATGAAACTTGAATTACCAAGTGGTGTAGAGGTAGAAATTAAAGCGTCTTAAAAGTAAAGTAAATAATAAATAAATAATAAACAATGTCTGGAATAATAGGTAAAAAAATTGGAATGACCAGTATCTTCAGTGCCAATGGTAAATATATACCATGCACAGTTATTGAAGCTGGTCCTTGCGTTGTGACGCAAGTAAAAACCTTGGAGAAAGACGGATATGCTTCAGTACAACTTGGATTTGAAGAGAAGAAAGAAAAACATACTTCTTCTGCAATGCAAGGACACTTCAAAAAAGCGAACACGACTCCTAAACGTAAGATTGTTGAATTCAAACACTTTGAAACTGAGAAAAATCTTGGTGAAGTAGTAAACGTAGAATTGTTTGCAGAAGGTGACTTCGTAGACGTTGTTGGTACTTCAAAAGGTAAAGGTTTTCAAGGGGTTGTAAAACGCCACGGATTTGGTGGGGTTGGAGGCTCAACACATGGTCAGCACGATCGTCAACGTGCACCAGGATCTTTAGGAGCATCATCATGGCCTTCACGCGTATTCAAAGGAATGAGAATGGCAGGAAGAACAGGTGGAGACCGTGTTAAAGTTCAAAACTTGGAAGTAGTAAAAGTGATCGCTGAGAAAAACCTTTTGATTGTAAAAGGTTCAATAGCAGGAGCAAAAGGTTCATACGTTACAATCGAGAAATAAAATGGAAGTATCAGTAGTAAATATAAGCGGTAAAGCTACTTCAAAGAAGGTAAGCTTAAATGATGCAATCTTTGGCATCGACCCAAATGACCACGCCATTTATTTGGATGTTAAACAACATTTAGCAAATAAACGTCAAGGTACTCACAAATCGAAAGAAAGAGCTGAGGTATCTGGTTCAACGAAAAAACTAAAGAAACAAAAAGGTACCGGTGGTGCACGTGCTGGTAGTATTAAATCTCCAACCATTGTTGGTGGTGGTAGAGCATTCGGTCCTCGTCCAAGAGACTACTCGTTCAAATTGAACAAAAAATTGAAACGTTTGGCGCGTATATCGGCTTTAACTTACAAAGCAAAAGAAAGCAATATTACGGTTTTGGAAGACTTCTCTTTTGATGCTCCAAAAACTAAAAAATATGTTGATTTAATCAATAATTTGAAGCTTTCTGATAAAAAAACCTTATTGGTGTTGGGTGAATCAAATAAAAACATATATTTGTCCTCCCGAAATTTGGCCAACACAAAAGTTGTAATTGCTTCAGATTTAAACACTTACGACATTTTGAACGCGAATAATCTGTTATTTTTAGAAAGTTCGGTAAAAGAAATTGAAAATTTATTAAGTAATTAATAAGATGAGCATAATAATAAAACCGGTTATAACCGAAAAAATGACAGCCCAAGGCGAAAAAGATGGTCGCTACGGATTTGTAGTTGCAAAGACTGCAAACAAAGTAGAGATCAAAGATGCTGTGCAAAAGCTATACGGTGTTACTGTAGCAGCTGTAAACACACAGAACTATCTTGGTAAAGTGAAATCTCGCAATACCACAAAAGGGTTGGCAATCGGGCGTGTAAACAAACACAAAAAAGCGATTGTTACCTTGAAAAAAGGTGAAACAATTGATTTTTACGCAGGTATTTAATAAAAAAGTAGCAGCTTAAAACCTGCGAACCAAAGGACAGGCGACTGTCAATAAAATTAATAACAGAAATGGCATTAAAGAAATTTAGACCCTTAACACCAGGACAGCGTTCAAAAATCGTTAGCGATAACGCTGATATTACGGCAGGCAAACCTGAAAAAAGTTTGTTGGTACCCGTAAAAAAATCCGGTGGACGCGATAATACTGGTAAAATGACTATGCGTTACATCGGTGGAGGTCACAAGCAACAATACCGCATTATCGATTTTAAAAGAGATAAAGTTGGTGTTCCTGCTGTAGTAAAAACCATAGAGTATGATCCAAATCGTACTGCACGTATCGCTCTTGTAGCCTACGCTGATGGTGAAAAACGCTACATTGTTGCTCCAAACGGTTTAGAAGTAGGAAAGAAAATCGTATCTGGTAAAGATGCAGCTCCGGAAATAGGAAACGCATTGTTCTTAGCAGATATTCCTTTGGGAACTGTTATTCACAATATCGAATTACGCCCCGGGCAAGGAGCTATCATGGCTCGTAGCGCTGGTTCATACGCACAATTAAGTGCACGTGACGGTAAATATGCAGTTATTAAAATGCCTAGTGGTGAAACACGCATGATCTTAACAACGTGTATGGCAACTATTGGTTCCGTATCAAATGCAGATCATAACTTGGAAATCAGTGGTAAAGCAGGAAGAACACGTTGGCAAGGTCGCAGACCAAGAACACGTCCTGTTGCAATGAACCCGGTTGATCACCCAATGGGTGGAGGTGAAGGTAGAGCTTCAGGTGGACACCCACGTTCACGTAAAGGTTTACCGGCTAAAGGATTCAAAACCCGTTATCCGAAAAAAGCTTCTAATAAATATATCTTAGAAAGAAAGAAAAAATAATATAAACACGGCATTGCCCGCCGAAGCTTTAGCGAAGGAGGGGTTAATGTAAGATAAGTATTAACTGGTTTAATGGCTAAGTCCGAAAGGCTAAGTTTCACAACTGAAAAACACAAGAAATGGCACGTTCATTAAAAAAAGGTCCTTTTATCGATTGGAAACTGGAGAAAAAATTAAATGATCTTCAGGCATCAGGTAAAAAAACAGTTATCAAAACCTGGTCAAGAAGTTCAATGGTTTCTCCTGAGTTTGTTGGCTTGACAGTAGCAGTTCACAACGGAAACAAATTTATCCCTGTGTACATTACAGAAAACATGGTAGGTCATAAATTTGGTGAATTTGCACCAACCAGAACATTCAGAGGTCACTCTGGAAACAAAGATAAAGCAACAAAATAACGAACAGTTCAGATTATAATATAACAGAAAAATGGGTGTTAGAAAAAAAAACGCAGCGGACGCACGCAAAGAGGCAAACAAAAGCAAGTATTTTGCTGTTTTGAGAAATTGCCCTACATCTCCCCGTAAAATGAGATTGCTAGCTGACCTTATAAGAGGTAAAGAAGTATATACGGCTTTGAACATTTTAAAATTCAATCCGAAAGAAGCTTCTGAAAGATTAGAAAAATTATTAGCATCTGCTATTTCTAATTTCGAAGCAAAAACTGGTCAACGTCCTGAAGACAGCAACCTGGTTGTGAAAGAAATTTTCGTAGACAGCGCTCTTCAAATGAAACGCCTAAGAACAGCTCCACAAGGCCGTGCAAACAGAATCAGAAAACGTTCTAATCACGTGACGATAGTGGTGGACAGCAAAGCAGTTGCTGTTGAAAACAAACAAGAAAAAGAATCTAAATAATAATAATTTCAATGGGACAAAAAGCAAATCCAATAGGCTTACGTTTAGGCATCATTAAAGGATGGGATTCAAACTGGTATGGTGGAAAAAATTTTTCTGACAAATTAGTAGAAGACAATAAAATCAGAACATACTTAAAAGCACGTTTAGCAAAAGCAAGTATTTCTAAAATTGTTATCGAACGTACAGTTAAAATTATCACTGTTACCATCAACACATCCCGCCCAGGAATTATTATCGGGAAAGGTGGACAAGAGGTTGATAAAATTAAAGAAGAGTTAAAGAAAATCACGAAAAAAGAGATTCAAATCAACATATTTGAAATTAAACGTCCTGAATTAGATGCACGTTTAGTTGCTGATAGCATCGCACGTCAAATTGAAGGTCGTATCTCCTTCCGTAGAGCTGTGAAAATGGCTGTTGCATCAACCATGAGAATGGGAGCTGAAGGTATCAAAGTAAAATGCTCTGGTCGTTTAGCAGGTGCTGAGATGGCACGTGTTGAAGGATATAAAGAAGGACGTACACCATTGCATACACTACGTGCTGATATTGATTATGCATTAGGTGAAGCACATACTACATACGGACGTATCGGTGTGAAAGTATGGATCTGCAAAGGTGAAATCTATGGTAAACGCGATTTATCTCCGAATGTAGGAAGTTCTACAGTAGGTGGTGGAGCGAAAGAAGGTGGAGCACCTAAAAAAGGTGGAGCACCTGGAGGAGCACCAAAATTTGGTAATAAAGGTCCAAGAAAAGACGGCGGTAAACCAAGAGAGCCACGCAAATAATAAAAAGTAGTTAAAAAGATATAAGGTTTAATTGATATAATATATAGACACAATGTTACAGCCTAAAAGAACCAAGTTTAGAAAAATGCACAAGATGAAAATGAAAGGTAACGCAAAACGCGGAGACCAACTTTCATTCGGTTCATTTG
>DAORKB010000190.1:0-6590 GCA_035439365.1 Bacteroidia bacterium | reverse complement strand
CTATGTGGTTAAAATTTTTTATTTCAGAAGCTCCTGCGCTAGCTTTGCTAACCCACTACTCGCTTTATCTTTGATTACAGTTAAATTCCGAACGTGGTTAACAGGTACATCAGCAGGATCGATCAGGTATTTTTTAATGTGATCGGGTGCATAATCAACAATACCGGCAGCAGGATAAACGGCTAAGGAAGTACCGATTACTAAAAACAAATCGGCTTGTTCGGCAAGAACATAAGCCATTTCCATAGCAGGAACCATCTCTCCGAACCAAACGATGTGGGGTCTGAGCTGAGATCCTTTTTCACAGGTTTCTCCCACATGGAGATCCGGTCCTTTGATAGGGTATATTAGCGTTGAATCGAGTGTACTGCGGCTTTTCATAATTTCTCCATGTAAATGAAGGACTTTTTTCGAACCTGCCCGTTCGTGCAAATCGTCAATATTTTGTGTAATAATCTGCACATCATAGTTGGTTTCTAACTCAGCCAGAAGAAGATGTGCCTGATTGGGCTTCGCATTCAAAACCTGGTGACGGCGCTTATTATAAAAATCGAGTACGAGGTTTTTATTTTTTGCCCAGGCTTGCGGTGTTGCCACATCCTGAACATTATATTCTTCCCACAGACCATCGCTATCGCGAAAGGTGCGGATTCCACTTTCAGCACTGATTCCAGCTCCTGTAAAGACAACAAGTTTTGATTTCATAATGGAAATGTGAATAGGGTATTATGGAAACGCTAATTTAATTATTAATTTGAAATGGATGTGAGAAGTCAATTTCAACCCGAGCACGTGTAGTTATTGAGAAAGTGTTATATTCGCAACTCTAAATTTATTTTATATTATATGTCAAAATTCAGGAAACAGGATGCATTGGATTATCACTCTCAAGGCAGACCTGGAAAAATTGAAGTAATACCCACCAAACCTCATAGCTCTCAGCGGGATTTATCATTGGCGTATTCACCTGGCGTGGCAGAACCATGCCTTGAAATTGAAAAAAAACCGGAAGATGCCTATAAATATACGGCAAAGGGAAACCTGGTTGCTGTTATTTCAAATGGTACTGCGGTATTGGGATTGGGTAATATTGGGGCATTGGCCTCCAAGCCGGTGATGGAAGGAAAGGGTTTACTATTTAAAATCTTTGCAGATATCGATGTTTTTGATATTGAAGTAGATGCAAGTGATGTGGATCTTTTTGTAAACACGGTTAAAGCAATAGCACCAACCTTTGGAGGAATTAATCTGGAAGATATCAAGGCACCAGAATGTTTTGAGATTGAGCGAAGATTAAAAGAAGAGCTTACCATTCCATTGATGCATGATGATCAACATGGAACGGCGATTATTTCTGCGGCCGCATTGCTGAATGCATGTGAAATTTCCAAGAAAAAATTAGATAAAGTTAAAATCGTGGTAAATGGTGCAGGAGCGTCTGCTGTTTCCTGTGCGAAACTATACATTGCAATTGGTGCAAAAAAGGAAAACATCATCATGCTGGATAGCAAAGGTGTATTGCGTGTGGATCGTGATGATCTGGATGAACAAAAGAAATTTTTTGCAAGTAATACAAAAACAATAAAAACACTGGAAGAGGCTGTAAAGGGTGCTGATGTGTTTGTCGGACTTTCGAAAGGGAATGTACTTAATCAAAAGATGGTACAATCGATGGCTACGAATGCTATTGTATTTGCATTGGCTAATCCGGACCCGGAGATTCCGTATTCAGAAGCAATGTCGGCGCGTCCAGATATTATTGTAGCAACAGGAAGAAGTGATCATCCGAACCAGGTAAACAATGTGTTGGGTTTTCCATTTATTTTCCGTGGTGCATTGGATGTACGTGCAACTCAAATCAATGAAGCGATGAAATTGGCTGCGGTGTATGCCATTGCCAATTTAGCAAAAGAGCCTGTACCTGAAACAGTTAATTTGGCTTATAATGCGAAAAACATTACGTTTGGTCCTGATTACATCATTCCAAAACCAATTGATCCCCGCCTTATTTATACAGTAGCACCGGCCGTTGCAAAAGCAGCGATTGAATCAGGAGTAGCACAGCATAAAATAACCAACTGGGAAGCTTATACACAAGAATTAATCAATCGTTTGGGATTGGATAACAAGCTTATTCGTAACCTTACCAACAAAGCCAAACAAAATCCGAAACGCGTTATTTTTGCGGAAGCAGATCACTATAAAATATTGAAAGCTGCACAACAAGTAGCAGATGAAGGTATAGCAAAACCAATTTTACTTGGAGACAGGAAAAAAATTGAAAAGCTGATTGCTGAAAATAATTTAGATTTAACGGATATTCCAATCATTGATCCACGTACACCGGAAGAAGAAGAGCGTCGAAAAGCGTTTGGTGAAATCTTTTTTAAGAAACGTCAACGCCGGGGTGTAACAGAATATGAAGCCCGCAAACTAATGACTGAACGGAATCATTATGGTGCTATGATGGTGGAAACAGGAATGGCAGATGCAATGATATCAGGGCTTACACGTAAGTATGCCGATCCAATCCGTCCGGCTTTGCAAATAATCGGTGTTCAGGAAAATGTGAGTCGTGTTGCCGGAATGTATATCATGAATACAAAACAGGGCCCTTTCTTTTTTGCTGATACAACCATGAATATGAATCCGAGTGTGCAGGAACTGGTTGATATCGCTGTACTTACAGCTAATAGTGTAAAACAGTTCAATATTATACCACGTATTGCGTTACTTTCGTTTTCTAATTTTGGTTCGACCGATGGAGAGGTACCAAACAAAGTGAGAGATGCAGTTGATATTTTGCACAAAAATTACCCGGGAATGATTGTCGACGGGGATATGCAAGCCAATTTTGCATTGAACAATGAGTTATTAAAAGAGCAGTTTCCATTTTCAGATTTGGTGGACAAAAAAGTAAATACACTTATTTTTCCAAATCTGGCGTCGGGAAACATCGCTTATAAATTAATTCAGGAAATGGGGGCAGCTGAAGCAATAGGACCAGTGTTAATTGGCTTAAAGAAGCCGGTTCACGTATTGCAACTAGGCAGCTCGGTCCGTGAAATAGTAAACATGGTAACCATTGCGGTAGTTGATGCACAGGAAAAGCGTTAGGCCTTCGCAGTGATCTTATGATGTAATTTAATTAAAGAATATGATTTATCACATTGAAGGTAAAGTAGTTGAAAAAACCCCAACATATGTTGTGGTGGATGCTGGTGGAGTTGGGTACATCATGCAAATTTCATTGAATACATCTACAAAATTGGGTGATCAAACCACATGCAAACTGTATACTGAACAATTGTATGTTAGGGATGATATGCCCCGTTTTTTTGGTTTTGCAGACATGGCAGAACGAAATATATTTCGGCAGTTAGTATCTGTTTCCGGTGTTGGAGGCACAAGCGCATTGCTGATGTTATCATCTTTGAGTGCTGCGGAAATACAACAAGCCATTGCTACCGGCAATGTCGCCTTGATTAAGAGTGTAAAAGGCATAGGAGAAAAAACCGCTCAACGAATTATTGTTGACTTAAAAGGTAAAATTGGAAAAGAAGAATTATCCCCGGAATTTTTTGTTTCTTCAAACAATACTTTAAAGGAAGAAGCGTTATCTGCTCTCGTTATGCTGGGCTTTAATAAAGCCGCAGCAGAAAAAACACTGGATAAAGTTATTCGAACAGAAGGGACAGGCCAAACAGTTGAACAGCTGATAAAAGCAGCATTGAAAAATCTATAAAGAAATATTGCAGGTTAGTGTCTAGGTCAATAATAAAATATTCGGTAGTAGCAGGTATTTCCCTAACTCTTCTATCATTGATTGTCGGCTCAGAAGCTAAGGTTAGCTCATATTCACATGCGAAAGAGGCAGATGGAATGCTCGTTGCCATTGACACGCCAAAACCGACTGACCTGAAATACCCTTATAAGGACAACTCCAATGGTGTAACCAACCCTAACTCCGGAGGGCTAAAGCTAAAAGATCCATCCAACGTAAAAACAAATGTGGATTATGATCCGGCTACAGGAAATTATAATGTCACTCAAAAAATAGGCGATATGGATTATCGTCCTCCTACTTATATTGATAGCAAGGAGTATCAGGATTATATTTTCAAAAAACAAGTAAAAAGCTATTGGGGGCAAAAAGTACATGCCGAGAGTCCGAACACGAAAAATAATCCATCCATACCAAAGTTGACTGTTGGAGGAGAAGTGTTTGATCGCATCTTTGGTGGGAATACAGTTGATATCCGACCGAACGGATCAGCAGAATTAATTTTTGCATACAGCGGAACACACACCAAAAATCCGGCTTTACCGGCACGTCAACAAAAGGTCAACACATTTAACTTTGATGAAAAAATTCAGTTAAACGTAATTGGTAAAATAGGCGATAAGTTAAAACTTACGACGAGCTACAATACCGAAGCAACATTTGATTTTGAAAATCAAATGAAACTGGAGTATACCGGTTATGACGATGAGATCATCAAAAAAATAGAAGCCGGTAACGTAAGCTTACCATTGAATGGATCGCTTATTACGGGAAGTCAAACCTTATTTGGTGTGAAGACACAATTGCAATTTGGGCGCTTAACCGTAACCAGTATTTTTTCACAGCAAAAAGGAAAAAAATCGGAGGTGGATGTAGCAGGAGGTGCGCAGATAAGCCGCTTTGAAGTTGCCGGTAATGCGTATGAATACAACAAGCATTATTTCCTGGGACAATATTTCCGTGATAATTATAACAAAGCATTAGTAAATTTACCTTTCGTTAATTCGCAGGTATTGATAAGCCGTATTGAAGTTTGGGTTACCAATACCAATGGAGCTACACAAGATATACGAAACATTGTTGGATTTACAGAACTAGGTGAAGATGGTAAACACATTCCGGAAGATATAAAGACAGGGGGGTATATCATCGATGCCCAGCCAGATGATTTGCCGGATAACAAACAAAACAATTTATACACTACGATTATAAACAACGCAGCTGTACGAACAATCAATACGTCTATCAATGAGATTAATAAAGTTTACAACCGAGCGCTCAAACAACAAACAAATTTTGAGTTGTACACTGCGCGAAAGCTACAACCATCAGAGTATACACTGAATACCAAGTTGGGATATATATCGCTTAACCAGCAACTCAATCCGGAGCAGGTGCTGTCTGTAGCGTATCAGTATACATTGAATGGCGTTCAGTATCAGGTGGGAGAATTTTCGGATGGTGGTATTGCATCTCCTTCGGCCCTGTTTACTAAAATGCTGAAAAGCAGCAATACTGTTACTTCCTATTACAGCAATACACTTAAAAAACGTGTACCATCTGAAATGTGGAACCTCATGATGAAAAACATTTATTCATTAGGGTCTTATCAAATCAATCCAACAGATTTTAAATTGGATGTTTTTTACAACAATGCTGGAACAGATATTAATTACTTACCTGTACAAGGGGAGGCATTGGTAACTTCCAAACCATTATTGCAAGTGCTGAGTCTGGATAAACTAAATCAACAAAACGATCAGAGTGCTGATGGAGTTTTTGATTTTATTGATGGTGTAACCATTAATGCAACCAATGGTCGTGTAATCTTCCCGGTAGTAGAACCATTCGGAGATTATTTGCGGGAAAAGTTTACGAAAAAAGAAAATGCAGATGCATATGTATTTGATCCATTATATGATTCCACACGAACATTTGCATCGACACAAGCAACAACACTTGATAAATTCAGATTAAAAGGGCAGTATCAATCTTCCTCCAGTTCGGAGATTTCGTTGGGTGCACCAAACGTACCTCAGGGATCGGTAACTGTTACAGCAGGCGGGATACAGCTTACAGAGAATGTTGATTATACAGTTGATTATACATTAGGGCGTGTAAAGATTATCAATGATGGTATATTAAGTTCCGGGCAACCGATAAAAGTATCGACAGAAAGTAATGCGTTGTTTGCAATTCAAACAAAGACATTACTTGGAACGCATTTGGATTTTCGTATTAATAAAGATTTTACAATTGGCGGTACCATTCTAAATTTGACAGAGCGCCCTATTACAAAAAAGATCAATGTTGGTGACGAACCAATTTCAAATACCATTTGGGGTTTTGATGGGAATTATAAAGCAGAGGTGCCCTTTTTAACACGCATGGTGGATAAGATCCCGCTGATAGAAACCAAGGAAACCAGTACAATAACAGCAGGAGGGGAGTTTGCATATTTGGTACCTGGTCACAGCAAAGCAATCGGGAAAACCGGAAATTCATACGTAGATGATTTTGAAGGGAGCCAGTCAACAATTGATTTAAGAACCGTAGCGGCCTGGAGCATTGCAAGTACGCCTCAACATCAGGTTTCAGGAGCCTCTAATCTTTTTCCGGAAGGAGAATCGGATTCTGTTTATTCAGGATACAATCGTTCCTTACTATCGTGGTACAACATTGATAATTTATTTTTGCGTCAGCTGAGTGGATATACACCATCCAATATCGATGCAAAAATGATGTCGCATGAATTTATGCGTGAAGTACAGGAGCAGGAAGTTTTTCCAAGTAAACAAACAGCTAC
>DAORKB010000189.1:0-6634 GCA_035439365.1 Bacteroidia bacterium | reverse complement strand
GTTTATACAAGAAACGAAGCATGAGTTCATAATCTGCTGAGGATGTCAATGCTGTATTAAAACTCCCAAATTGTTGATAGCATTTTCGTTTTGCAAAAAAAGATGGATGAGGTGGCATCCATCCCTTTAAAAAATTATCTTTTGAATAGGCCCCAGCTTTCCAATTTCGGATCACCTTTGTTGTTTCATTTCTATCTACATATTGTAAATCGCCATACACCGTGTCTGACTGAGCAGTTTCAAACGCTTGCACCACTTTTGAAATGATAGTTGTATCAGCATAAAAGTCATCTGCGTGTAAAATTGCAACAACATCGCCTGTTGCCAATGCAATGCCCTTATTAATTGCGAAGTAAATACCATTGTCCTTTTCAGAGACAATGGTTGCAATATTATCCTTATACCGATTGATTATTTGAAGCGTATCATCTGTAGATGCGCCGTCCACCAGGATATACTCTATATTTTTGTAATCCTGCGAAACCACTGATTTAATTGTTGCTTCAATGGTTTGCGAATTGTTATAGCAAACAGTTATGATAGAAACACGAAGCATGAATTAACGCGTAATGATGTAATTTTCCAATACCAACATATCCATTTTTGTTCTCAAAAAACAATCCAGTGCATTTGCCGGAGAGTTCACAATGGGTTCATTTTCGTTAAACGACGTATTGAGTAAAACCGGCACCCCTGTTTTTTTATGAAAAGCCGAAATCAATGCATGATAACGCGGTTCATACTGGCTATCCACTGTTTGTAAGCGACCCGTTCCATCTACATGTGTAACAGCTGGAATTTGTTCGCGCTTAGCAGATTTGATCAGATAAACCTTTTCCATAAATGGAACATGATCCGGATTTTCGAAATACTCGTCAGCAAAATCTTTTAGAATAGAAGGTGCAAACGGACGAAACGATTCTCTACGTTTTATTTTCAGATTCAAAATCTCTTTTGCATCTGCACGACGAGGATCGGCAATGATTGAACGGTGACCAAGGGCACGTGGTCCAAACTCTGCTCTACCCTGGAACCAGCCAACAACACCACCATCAATCACACATTGACTAACCTTATCATACAATTCCGTATCACTGTATCTTTTAAAATTTACAGCTTGTGTTTTCAAATAACTTTCAATCTCCTGATCAGAAAACTTGCTTCCGAGGCTACCCGAGTATGTTGGTGCCACCCGTTTGTTCTTCAATAGTTGATTGTATAAATACAACGCTGATCCAATGGAAGTTCCAGCATCATGCCCAGCAGGTGGAATGTAAATGTTTTTAAAAGGTGTATTCTGCAAAATTTTTCCATTTGCAACCGAGTTTTGAGCAACACCACCAGCAATACATAAATTATCGCTGTTGCATTTTTTATGTAAATGATTGAGGATATGAAAAATTAATTCTTCCGTGATCCGTTGAATACTTGCTGCGAGATCTTTGTGGTATTGTGTCAATTCTTCTTCCCGTTTACGCGCGGGTCCAAATTTTTCAACCATATAAGAACTGTAAATACTTTCGATATCAGGCTCGCCTCCTTCCCAGCTCATCTTCACACCATCTTTGTGGTGCTTAAAATACTTAAGGTTAAGTTTAAATAACCCATCTGCTGTGAATTCAATCACATCCTTTAATTTATCAACATAAACAGGCTTTCCATAAGGTGCCAGCCCCATAATTTTGTATTCATCCCCGTAATGAGGGAAACCCAGATATTGTGTAAAGGATGTATAAAAAATACCTGCAGAATGTGGAAAATGAACTGCATCCAACACCTCCATTTGATTGCCATTTCCAACGGCTGTCATGGTGGATGTAAAATCTCCAAAACCATCAATGGAAAGTAATGCTGCTTTTTCAAATGGAGATGCAAAAAAAGCACTCGCCAAATGTGAACGATGGTGCTCAATATTGTGAATCGCCGCTTTAATCTCTTTCTCATCAACAGAAAACGCTTCTGCCAGCAAAGCCTTTACAGATTTAACTTTCTTGGAATTGCTGTAACGATCCAAAATAGCCTTTACAGACGTGGTATTTTTAATCGTGTGTTTTATTTTTTTTAGCACATTTGCCGAAGGATCTCTGGATATTGTAATGTAATCAATATCTTTGATACTGATATTAGCATCCTGCAAGCAATATTTTATGGCTTCAATCGGAAAGCCTGCCCAGTGTTTTACCCTTCGGATACGCTCTTCTTCCAGCGCAACTAATACATTTCCATCTTTTACAATACAAGCAGATGAATCACCATGAAAAGCATTTAATCCTAATATATACATATGCAATGAATAATTTAAAAATTAACCGTCAAATGTGCCGTATTATATAGCAGACAAAGTTAAACAAGATTGGGGATTTACCTAATGTTTATTGAGGTTTAATGTTCCAATTACAGTGCAGGCGCCTGTTCTCGACTCCGCTCGAACTGACACCACCCACGTGCATCGATTGAAGGGCATCTGGCTATTTTTAATGACTACCGTGTGTTATGTCAGTTCGAGCGGAGTCGAGAACTGTGCGTAGGCTTTAATTGCTAGTACATCATAAACAATTCTTTATTTTTTTTCACTGTCTCCGCGTTATTGATATAGTTGTTTGCGCTGTTAAAAGCAGACTTCGACCATTCATCGTATTCCAATTGAGTCATTGCGTTCGCGTGATCAATCGCATTGATAAATCCTTGCATATTTTGAAGTGGAATATCCCATCCGCATTTTTTACTTTCCAATTGTCGCCATGGGGTTAAATTGCTAATAATAACGGGGCAAGAAGCAGACATGGCCTGCAAAATAATGTGTCCAAAATTTTCGCCTGTAGTAGGCATAAATAAAAAATGGTGATCTTTTAGCACCTCCATTACTTTGTCACTTTCTACACTTTCTTTGTAAGTTGCTTTAATATGGGAAGGTAAAGCTTTGATTACTTCCTTACATTGGTCCCAATAAGCGATATCGTATACGGGGCCGTAAAAATCAAATTCTACTTTTGTTTGTACAAGTCCTAAAATCTGTAAGGCCTGAAGCAAATTCTTTTCAGGAGCAATGCGCGCAACATTCACCAAACGTAATGTTCCTGGTTCTTTTACCCGTTTTGTAAAACTGTTTTCTTTTTGAATAGCTGCCAAATTGCCTGCTGTTTTTATATTTATTTTATCTCCTAAAATGGCACGAATATCCTGATGTTCCGTTTCCGTGGTTGCATGAAATGTAACACCACTAAATAGTTTTGCCATTTTGATCATGCGCAAAAACAACTGCTTCTTTGTTTTTTTTACATTCAGCGAACCTGTCGATAACATCCCCCTTGCCGCAATTACAATGCGTTTACCATGCTTTTTACGAAGAATAAATAATGGTATTAGTGTAAAATACAACGAGTAAATACCATTCAGATAAATATAATCAAAGCTTTCTTCTTCAATTAATTTATATATTGTTGAGTAACTCAGCTGATCTTTGGATGCATAGTAAATGCGAATACCATCGGAAACGATCCACCTGTTACTTTTTACATCGCTATAAGGAATTGTTTCACTATAGTCGGTATCTCGTGTAATGATAGAAATATCAAAATCGGTTTTTAAATGTGCCACCAGGTTGGCAACGGATTGTATTGGCCCTCCTGCTTTGTAGCCTGGTAAATACCAGTCGATAAATATTAAAATTTTTGTTTTACTCACAAGCGGTTATCAATTTTTACTCGGTTTTAAAAAAATTGTTCTGGTAATGTATTTTCGTTTGGGGGTGTTATAAATTGCCATATTATTCTTTACAATTGAAATTGTTGTTGTTACATACTCGGTATTTGCCCCATAGTATGTGAAGCTCGGATCCGAGTTTCTATTTACGGTAACATAAACATTTTTTTTTGTGATTGGATCCACCAGCTTTGAATCAATTAATATCTCTTTTTCTTCTTCACCTCGTTTAATGGTTAACACGGAGCTTCCTGGTTTAACGGTAATTTTATACGGCTCTCCTTTTTTTCGCTGCACATCATACTCCATCGATGCAATGGTTGTGTCCATCTGATTAAGTTCAAAACCTAAATTTTCTTTCGGACGAATCGCTTTATTGACCGCTATTTTTACAACCGGTTGAAATGAAAATTCAAACAAGGTGTCATTCACTTGTTTTAATTTCCCTTTAAACAAATTGTAAACTGAATTATCCAGATTCTGAAATTTTAAATAACTTGTAGAATCATCGAAGATGTAAAACTTATAGGAGTGGCCTGGTGAGTAATCCTCAGGAGCTGTTTTGTATATCCTTTGTCCGAATGCAAAACAAGTAATACACATGTAAATAAGTGCCCATCCAATTTTCTTCATTGTCGATAAGATTTTGATGTAACATTCTTCGTTGCCTACTGACACGAATTTATTCCTGCACATTATTCTCCTGCAACCAATTTTCCAATACAATTAAATACCATAATCTTGACCAGGTTACGCGTGGATCGTCTGCCTGGAAGCGTAACCAAAGAGCCATTACTTCACCTCCCACAAAATGATGTCGGTGCGCAAGCGAAAAAATTTTTTGCTCACAAAATGATTTTAACTCTTCTTTCATCCAATTTTTCCAGGGAAAGGTGAATCCCATTTTGGGTCTGTTCACAATTTCCGAAGGTAACAAATCCCCTACTGCGTCTACCAGTAATTTCTTGGGTGTGCTCGGGTATTTATATTTATCCGGCACTCCCAACACATATTCAACCAACGTATAATCGATAAATGGAACACGTACTTCCAGCGCATGTGCCATGCTCATTTGATCTGTATCCCGCAACAATACATTTTGCATATAGGTGCTTATCTCAGCGATGGAAACTTTTGATATTTCAGAAGCAACTACTGTTTTGCTTTGCTCTTTCAATAACTCCATCACCCGGTTTACAGGTAATTCTTTGTTTACTAATATTCGTTGAAGTTGTTTATCCATCAACACTTGACGAGACAAAGGATAAAATGTATCAAAATCAATTTGCGACTGCTTCATAAGCGCAGCAATTTTTTCGGAAGCAATCCCAGGTTTTGTTTTTGTCAATACACTACCACCTGTTGCTCTTAAAAATGTTGGCACCTTATTCAACCACTTTTTATTTTTTAACTCCAACGACCTTTTAAAAACGTCATACCCGGCAAATAATTCATCTCCTCCCAACCCCGACAATGCCATCGTTATTCCAGCTTCCTTTGTAGCTTTGGAGACAATATATGTATTAGGGCCATCACCACTCGGGTGATCCATTGCTTTTAATGCATGTGGTAATTGCTCAATAAAATCAGCTGGTTTCAACCTTATTTCATGATGATCGGTATTGAATTTTTCAGCAATCTTTTTAGCGTAAATCGATTCAGAAAATTCTCCTTCATCAAATGTTACAGAAAATGTTTTCACTTTTTCGGCTGAAACTTTACTCATCAAACCTACAATAATGCTCGAATCAATTCCACCTGATAAAAACGCACCGAAGGGAACATCTGCTACCAATCTGCGCTCTACAGCCTTTGTAAGCAATTCGTTTACATCTTTACACACCTGCTCATACGATTTGCCATTGGAAGCATCGCTAACGTTTGTGCTGATGTTCCAATAATTATGCATCGTTATTTTATCCTTTTTCAGTTGAATAAAATGACCGGGCATCAACATTTTTATCCCCTTGATGATGGTATGTGGAGCATGTACGGTTTGATAACGCAGATAATCCACAAAGCTTGAATCATCCAGCTTTCGTGGGATCAGTTCACTTTGCAACAAGGATCGTATTTCCGAGGAGAATGCCAGCACTCCATTGACGTAGCAATAATACAATGGCTTTATCCCCAGACGATCTCTTGCTACCATCAGCTCCTGCTCCTGCTCATCCCAAATTGCAAAAGCAAACATCCCGTTAAAACGCTTCAGGCAATCCATTCCCCAACGGACATAGGCAGCTATGATAACTTCTGTGTCGGTATTGGTTTGAAAAAAATAAGATTTTTCATTTGAGTTGGAACTAATGCGTTGCAATTCAAATTTGAGCTCTTTATAGTTGTATAATTCTCCGTTATAAATAATGTGATAACGTCCATCTGATGATGACATGGGTTGATGCCCGGCAGCAGACAGATCAATAATGGATAAACGACGATGTCCAAGTGCAATTTTCTCATTCACAAACACACCCTCATCATCTGGTCCACGGTGCTTCATGCACGTGTTCATTGCAATTATTTTCTGTTTTGCAAGATGCGAATCGTTTATACCATATATTCCATTAATTCCGCACATACATTGTTAGGAATGCGATTTCACTTTGATAGAGGATAGAAAATTTTGTGAATCCATCATCTTTTTGATACCATCTTCAAGTGTTACAAGTGGTCGTCCCAAAATCAATTGCATTTTACCATTATCCGGTTGACGTCTGGTCATGTCTCCTTCTTTTAATGGTGGCAAATGAATAATTTTTGATTTTGATCCGGTTAGCTGTATAATTAATTTAGCAAGATCCAGGATTGTCCACAGCCTGTCATTTCCAATATTCAGTACATCATTTACCTGATGGCTATTATAAAAGCATTTCAAACAGGTATCAATTGTATCGTCTACATAAGTGAATGTTCGCGTTTGCATTCCATCTCC
>DAORKB010000188.1:0-6650 GCA_035439365.1 Bacteroidia bacterium | reverse complement strand
GAATGATTAACTTAGTGCCAGTAGCCACTAAGTGTGTAAGCTTTCAAATGATTTTGACTCGCAATTTTAAATTCAAACAATCCTTCAAACAAATCTGTTTGCTTGTTCTTTTATTCTTTTGCGGAACTAAACACACCTTTGCTCAAAGTTCATTACTTGATTCGTTGACATTGGATACACTTACTGCTATCACTTCTCTCGAGGAAGCACTTAAAAATCCAGATCAGGTCATAAAATTAGAACTGCGCAAAAAGAAGTTAAAAACCTTCCCCAAAGAAATTTTTCAATTTAAAAATTTACAATACCTGGATTTGAGTAAGAACTATATTACCGAAATTCCGGCTGAAATTAAAGCGTTAACATCTCTTCAGTACCTTTCCGTAGCACGAAATAATATTGTAGAACTTCCAAATGAAATTGGCTCATTAAAAAACCTTTATTTTCTCAATGTTAACCAAAATGATCTGGAAGCATTGACTCCTGAAATTGGTAATTTAGAAAAATTAAGAAACCTGGATTTGTGGAGCAATAACTTGTCACGCTTTCCGGAAGAAATGAAAAATCTCAAGAGCTTAAAAATAATGGATCTGCGTGTAATTATGATTACCGATGCGGAACAAGCACGTATACAATCAATGCTCCCTCGTACAAAAGTATATTTTTCACCTTATTGTAACTGTGCGCAATAAACCGAATGCTATGAATTTTCATCTGCAATTTCCGGTTCCTTCTTTTTCATCAAAAGTAAAGTATGATGAATCCATTGTATTTATGGGATCCTGCTTTGCCGAGCACATGGCTGCATATATGCAGCGGTATAAATTTAATACCCTGTTAAATCCTCATGGTATTTTATACAATCCTGAAAGTATGGCTACGGCAATAAGAAGTTATATGAATAAAAGTTTGCTAAAGGAAGAGGATCTTTTTTTTGCTGAAGGGGTGCATCATTCCTGGCAACATCACAGTGAATTTTCAAATGCATCAAAACAAGTATGCTTGCAGCACATCAATCAGAAAATTCAACAAGCGCATAAAACATTAATAACAGCCGATTGGCTATTCATCACCTTAGGATCGGCACATGCATATAAGCATACACAGCAGAACATTTACGTTGGCAATTGTCATAAACAACCACAACAACAATTTACAAAAGAGTTGCTTGAAATCGGACAAATGTATTCAACCTGGAAACAGGTGGTTGCTGATTTACAAAAATGGAACAACAAATTGAAAATTGTTTTTACGGTGAGTCCTGTTCGTTACGTAAGAGATGGTGTGATTGAAAATAATCAAAGCAAAGCAAGGTTAATTGAATTGGTGCATCAATTAACCGATTCTAAAAATGTATTTTATTTCCCTGCATACGAATTGGTAATTGATGATTTGCGTGATTATCGTTTTTATAAAGCAGATCTGGTCCACCCGAATGATCAGGCAATTCAATATGTTTTTGAAAAATTAATACAAGCAGCATTTGATGATTCGGCAAAACAACTTTTTGAAAAAATAAAAGATGTAGTGAAAGCAAAAGAACATAAGGTGTTTCAGGAAGAAACAGCAGCTCATCAAAAATTCAAATCCACGTATTTTAATCGTTGTACACAGTTGCAGGAAGAGTTTCCTTTTCTATTGTTGCATGAGGAATTAGAATATTTTAAATAGATGAATACGACGTAGCGGAACGCTACGCCGAACATTTTCTCAATAAATGATTTCTTTAAAATTTTAAATGAACACCCGCTAAAAAGTTAACTCCTGCCTGCGGATAGTAAAAATTTTCCGTAATGCGTTGTCCACCTGAAATGTATCCAAAGGTATATCCGTTGGATTCATATTGATGATTAAACACATTGTTTACAGCAAGTGTCAATCCGATCTCCGGAATAAATTTTGTTTTGAATGTATAATTAATACGTACATCATTTACAAAAAATGCATCCAGCTTTCTGTTCTTGTTTGAAGTGTTATCTAAAAATTGTTCGCCGACATATTTGCTGATAAAACTGATTTTAAAATTTTTAAACAGTTCGTATGCAATGGTACTTCCGGCGATCACGCTTGGGGAAAATGCAATATCACTTGTTTTGAATATAATTGTATCCTGTCCGCCCGCATCGTAATTGTCTGTAAACTCCTGGAAATTTTTTATTTTATTTTCACTGAATGTTGCATTTAAGTTCCAGGTTAATTTATCGATAGGATTGAACCCGATCTCTGCTTCAATTCCCCGACGGTAGCTTTTGGGAACATTCATATGTATGTATGAACCCACATCATTTATTTGTCCGGTTACAATTAATTGATCCTTATAATTCATATTATATAAATTGATACCCCAGCTCATTTTCTTTGTTTGATGACGGTAACCAAGCTCCAGATCCTGCAGCTCTTCTGGCTTAGGGCGGCTCTGTGGAGTTGATTGTGTATAATCATTACGTCCCGGTTCTTTATGTGCAATACTGTAGGAAGCATACACATTTGCATTTTCATTGATGTCGTAATTTACTCCAACTTTCGGATTGATAAAATTCAATGATACACCTTGTGTTACATTGTCCAACAATCGGCTGTATCCCATGAATGTATAATAAACGTTTCGTTCCTGAATATCTACAAAAAGATTAAGCTTGTCAAAGAACAGGTAATTCAGTTTCACAAAAACATTAACATCTGTTTTGCGAGCCGTGTCATTGTAATAGCGGTGGTTGGGTTGTATATGATCAGCAAATTGTGCCCATACAATGTTCCCGTAGTGTTGTCCAACATATTGATTCCAGGCACCTCCAAGCAAGGCGGTGAAATTCTTTTTGCTGTTGTAGTTTACTGAAAATGTTCCGCCATAAAAATCATTGTCCAACCATCTTCTGCGAACCAGGTTAGTTTGTGTAATGGTGTCACCGCCGATATACAGATCACTTAGCCCATATGAACTAAATGCCTGATACTTTTTATATTCTTCATAATATCCTTTCCCCTTTGTATAATGCAACGCGAGGTGCGTATTGAAATGACTGTTGATTTCTTGTGTATAATGCAATTGATAATAATCTTGTTGGTAATGATCTACCTGATTGGCATATGTAAATTGATTGTAGGTACGGCTATTTGAATTTCTTAAATGATCCGCTTCTTCCTGGTCAAGGTAATTTCTGTTGATGTAATCTTCAATATCTTGTGCATTACCTTTCAAACGTGCTTCCGGTATACCGTTCCAGGCTTGATAGGTTTCTTCCAATCCTGAAAAAGTAATGAATTTAACGATGCTGGATTTACCATAATAAGCACCCGATAAGTAATACGATTTTAAATCTGAAGTTCCACGATCAATGAAACCATTGGAAGAAATTTTTGATAAGCGTGCATCCACTGCAAACTTATTATCAATTAAACCGGTTCCGGCATTCACAGTATTTTTCCAGGTGTTGAAGGAACCATAAGAACCATTGTATTCACCATAAGGTTTTAAATTCAATTTGGTAGTTTGAATATTTAAGCTACCACCAAATGCACCGGCTCCATTGGTGGAGGTACCGGCACCACGTTGAATCTGAATGTTGTCGATGCTGGAGGCAATATCCGGAAGATCCACCCAATACGCACCTTGCGACTCTGCATCATTTACCGGAATGCCATTAATAGTAACATTTACACGTGTAGCATCCGAACCACGAATACGTATTCCTGTATACCCAACACCTGTTCCTGCATCAGAAGTGGTGACAATTGAAGGTTGTTGGTTTAAAAGATAAGGAAGATCCTGCCCTAAGTTTTGTTCTTTAATTTCTTGTTTGTTCAGTTTGCTGTAAGCCATTGCCGACCTTCTTTCGGAACGTGTTGAAGAAACAATAACATCATCTAATTTAACAATTGTATCACCGGAATTTATTTTAATTCCTTTCGCGAAATCAACAAACATTGTTGGAACTGTATCATTCAATTCAATAAAATAAATTTGATTGGCGGATATATTAATTGTATCAGCAAAATTTTTAAAGGCAGATTTGAAAACAGTTACAACATATTTCCCTGGAGCAATTTCAGAAAAATTATAACTTCCTTCTTTATCAGTATCTGATGAATAACTGGTATTATCAGCCAATGCTTTTAAATTAATAATAGCATGATGCACCGCTTTTTCTGTTTTTTTACTCTTTACTTTTCCATAAATACTGTACTGTGAAAATCCAATAAAAGGCACAAGCAATAATGCCAGCAACACCACATTTTTCTTTTCCTGAAACATAATCTTTAAAAATTAATTAAGTTGAAATGTATCCAGAGGCAGGACCATTTGTTATTTATTGTACCATCCTTACGCAGGCATTACCCTGATCAAGTGTATTAACAATGTTTTGAGAGCAATTGTTAATTGGGTATAATCTCAGCTTTTATGAAAAGTCAAAAAAGCACCCCTAGAGGCCACAAAATTAGGATTTATTTTCGTAACTCCCGCGTGAATTTTTCAACTGCTTGTATAGCATGATGTAAACGAGTCATACCAAAGCCTTTGATGATGGTATAATTTGCATGAATATTTTTTAATTCACGTTCATACCATTCATAGAAAAACATTCTGCGATGCGGGTTTTCACGCACCGGGTCTTCTTGCCAGGGAAGATCTGGGTAGGTTAGGAGATAAAGATCGTAAGGGTTTTCAAGAAGTGTTTTGTTTATCCAGTCGGGGCAAGATTTGAATACATCTTCGCACCATACTTTTGCCAGAATCAATTCGGTATCCACAAAAATGTATTCATGTGCTTTTTTTAATAAGCGTTGTTCTTGCCTGAATTGCTCCTGTGCAATCAGCAATACATCTTTCAAATTGTATTTGTGATTTAATCCTTCCAGGTAAATACGGGAATACTCGGGCACCCAAACGGTTTTATAATGCTTTGCCAGATTCTCTGAAAGCGTTGATTTTGATGTGCTTTCAGGACCAATCAGAGCGATCCGGAAGGGGGATGTATTTTTCTTTTCCATTGAAAATAACCAAGTATAGACAGTACGGTGTAAATGCTATAAAGCAATGCAATTAAATAAAATGAACGTGAAGCGTAAAGAAAAACAGCTAATGCATCAATAACAATCCAAAAGATCCAGTTTTGAATTATTTTTTTTGCAGTCATCCAGGTAGCTACAATACTAAATGCTGTGATATACGCATCCAGGTATGGTAACGCCTGGGTGGAATAATTACGCGCAATATAACCAAATGGTATCCATATAATGATACCAATTAAAATCAAATAAAAAATTTTTGTAAGGGAATAAGAAATAATCGGGAGTTCGGTTTTGTTTTTTGAGCCGTGTAACCATTCATACCAGCCATAAATACCAATGATGACATAGAAAACCTGCAGTCCGCTTTCTAAAAATAAATTTCCGCTATAGCATAAATAAACGGAGAGCACACTTGCAAGAATACCAAATAACCAGCACCATACATTTTCAATAGCTGCAAGTATGACATAGGCCATAGCCATGATAAAAATCAACCATTCAATAAATGTTGTCTGAACAATTGCATCAACAATAGAAGAGTAAATGGATGAAGACATGGAAACTATTCGATTGGAATTTTTAATTCCTGAAATTTTTCAACGATGGCATTAAATTCACCGACGGGATCTTTTCTTTTCCATATCGAATTGTAAAATGCCAGTCCTTCAAATCCAATTTCATTTGCTTTTTCAATCGCATTGATATCAACGCCACCTCTTGCAATTACTTTGTACTCGGTTTTTGCCAGCGCAGATTTAAGGCTGTGTGTCGTGTATCCTCCCTGAAACTTGCTTGTGATACTCTCAAAAATAGGACTAAGGAAAACATAATTGTATTTATAAGGGCTCGTATTGGCTTCAAATAATTTTCCGATTGTGTCGTAAGAAGTTGTAATCAGAATGGAAGGATTTTTAAGTTTAATCAACTTGATATATAACCAGGTTCTGAATTTTCTTTTTTTATGTGTCTTTGTCAGATGTATACCTTTTAAATTAAAATGGCGTGCCAGGTTGTGATGAGAGTGTATGATAATGCGGTTGTGAAAATGTGCAGGGATGGCGCTAATGAAAGCTTTTGTTTTTCGTGTTGATATTTTGTGTTTGCGTAAATGAAATGATTCTAATCCGGCTTCAAATAATTTAGTAACAATAACAGCTTCATTTTCGAGAACCCCAGCATCAGAAATAACGATAAGTTTCATAGAGATAAGTTTAATGTATTAAATTCATGAATTGCGTTTGAGATTTTCTCAATAATATTCATGTCCTTTTCAATGGCGTTTCCAACTACAACAATGTCAGCTCCTGCTTCGCAGGCAGCTGTTGCGAGTTGAGGTGTATTAATTCCGCCACCAACAATAAGTGGAACGGTGATTTGTGAACGAACCTGTTTAATCATGCGTGTGCTGACAGGTGTTAAGGCACCACTTCCAGCATCCATATAGATAAGTTTAAGGCCCAGCATTTCTCCAGCCAATGCGGTACACAATGCGATGTCTACTTTATCATGTGGTAGTGGAACAGTGTTACTGATGTATGAAGCGGTTGTTTGTTTACCACTTTCAATTAGCATGTAACCTGTTGGAATAATTTCAAGATCACTTGATTTTAAAAGTGGAGCCGCAACAACGTGTTTGCCGATAA
>DAORKB010000187.1:0-6650 GCA_035439365.1 Bacteroidia bacterium | reverse complement strand
TTTTTTTAGTAAATTCGCGTTCCGAATGAGAAAAGTAGCATTCCATACATTGGGTTGTAAGCTCAATTTTTCTGAAACAAGCTCTATTGCTAGACTGTTTCAGGAGCAGGGGTACGAGAAGGTAGATTTTAAGGATTCATCCGATGTCTATGTGATCAATACCTGCTCGGTAACTGCTAATGCCGATAAAGAATGCAAACTCATCGTAAAATCTGCACTAAATGTCAATCCGGATGCTTTTGTTGTAATTGTTGGCTGCTATGCCCAACTTAAACCAGAAGAGATTGCCAATATTGAAGGCGTTGACCTGGTATTGGGTGCTTCTGAAAAGTTCAAATTATTGAATTACCTGAACGACCTTCACAAAAAATCAAAAGCCGAAATTTACAGTTGCGAAATCGAAGAAGCCAACTTTTTTGTTGATGCTTATTCTTTTGGCGATCGTACCCGTGTATTTTTAAAAGTACAGGATGGTTGTGATTACAGTTGCTCCTTTTGTACCATTCCCTTGGCTAGAGGCAGCAGCAGAAGCGACACCATTGCCAATGCTGTAAAAAATGCATACAATGTGGCGAAGGATAATGTAAAAGAAATTGTATTGACAGGTGTTAATCTTGGAGACTTTGGATTACAATCATCAGACTCTGGTTACAAGCGCAAAGAGACTTTCCATGAACTTGTGCAGGAATTGGATAAAGTTGAAGGTATTGAACGTTTCCGCATTTCTTCCATAGAACCAAATCTATTGAAAGATGAAACGATTGCTTTTGTTGCACAATCACAACGTTTTGTCCCACACTTTCATATCCCATTGCAGTCGGGAAGTAATAAAATATTAAGAGCGATGCGTCGCCGCTATTTACGTGAATTGTATAGCGACCGTGTTGCAAGTATAAAAAAACACATGCCTCATTGTTGTATTGGGGTGGATGTCATTGTTGGTTTTCCTGGCGAAACAGATGAAGATTTTTTAGACACCTATAACTTTTTAAACGACCTGGATATTTCTTATTTGCATGTGTTCACCTACTCCGAACGCGATAATACGGATGCTATCCTGCTAAAAGACAGTGTGCCTGTTCACACCCGCAGAAAACGTAATAAGATGCTGCGCATTTTATCTGCAAAAAAATTACGCGCCTTTTATGAAAAACATTTAGGTGAAACGCGTCTTGTATTATTTGAAGCGGATCACAAAGAAGGTTTTATGCATGGCTGGACAGATAATTATATTAAAGTAAAAGTACCACACAACCCATCATTCATTAATCAACTGAGAATGGTTACATTAAAAGAAATTGATGAAAAAGGAGAAGTGTTGGTGGAGGTGCTTAGCGAAATATTGGCCTAATACAGATCCTCTTCTGTTTAATGATTAAGTCTCCCTTTTTCTTCTTCATTACTTGAATTGATCAATCGTTCATCCATCTTCATTTTTCCGAAAGTATAATTCAACGCTATGCGCAAACGTCTGGTGTCAGACATCTGCTTAAAATTCCAGGTTTGATTGTCAAAATTAAAAGAGGTGCGCCAGTAGGCAGAATAAAAAATATCATCCACACCAATTGTTAAATCCAGTTTATCCTTGCATAAAGATGTTTTCACAGCTGCCGACATACTCCATCGCGCCTCTCTTTTTAATACCTGATAGTAAGATGGACCGGCGTAGAAACCATTCAATTCCAGTTTCAATTTCTTAATCAGTAAAACACTACTTGATAAATTGCCCATATAATTTACAGTTGTTCTGTTAAAATCTACACCACCAATATCACCCTGATAATTAACGTGTGTGAATGTTCCACTTAATAAAACATCCCATGTGCCGGTAATTGATTTTTGATAATACACAGAGCATTCAAGCAATTGAGAAGACTTCATGTTTTTTATCCGTTCATCTGTTATTTTTATTGAATCATATTGAAGTGTATATCCCATAATAATATGTTCGATATAGGAGTATGCAATGGATGTGTTGAATACTTGTTTATAGCTGTACGATAATTCTGCTTTATTTGAATAATCAGGTAATAAAAAAGGATTACCCTGCTGATACGTATATTGATCCATAAAAATCTGGAAAGGATTTAAATCGTCGAAGTTAGGACGATTTATCCTTCTCGATAAATTTAATTGAAAATCATGCATCTCGTTTTTGTGATAATCAAACATCAAATTTGGAAATACATTTAAATACCGCTTTTGTATTTTAAAATTTTTACTCTTGTTTTCTCCTTTCAAATAGGTATTTTCAAAACGCACACCTAAATTCGTTGTTAGTTTACGAATTGATTTTTTATAATTGATATAAGCTGCATACGTCATTTCATCATATTCAAAATTATTTGACAGATCCATATCCTTTATAAAAATTGACTTCCCTGTGTTATCTCTTTCAATTTGATAATTATTCTTTGTTAGTGAATTACTTACTTTAACACCGAGTTCCGCAGATGCAGACGAATCTATTACCTGCACCAGATCAGCCCTCGCAGAATAAACATTCGATTTTCCGGTATTGAGGCTGTTTATATTATTTGCAGGTTTAGCAATTGTTTCGTTTGCATTGAAAAAATGAGTCGCTATTTCATTGCCTACTTTTAACGGTAATATCGTGTAGTCCGCAACAAATGAAATGAGGGAACCCACTGTATCTTTTTTATGTTCGTAGTTGAAATTTACATTTGTTGAGTTCCAGTAACCCAAAAAATTCAATTGAGAGTTAAGGTGATCATAACTTGAATCGCCCGTTAAATATGTCTTGGAATTTATTCGTTCAGCGTATTTACCAGGGGCCCCTTCTATTTTCACCCCAATGATATCAACCTTTGCAGGATACCAATCTATCCCGGCTTTATAATTTAAATTTTTATCGGTTCCTTGTACCACATTATTTGTATTCAAGGTTGAGAAAGAAGAGTCGGATGTAAATTGTCTTTTAAATGTTTGTATTGATCTGCCCAAATGATAATCACCACTTATGTTTGAATAAAAGATTACCTTTTTTGTTTTATAATTCAGCGAAGCCCCTGACATTGCTTGTGGGTAAAACCCTTGCGAATAGCTAGAAAAAGCACTGCCGGTTACACCATTGGCTGCTGTTTTTTTTGTTTTAATGTTAATCATTCCTGAGGTTCCTGAGGCATCATACTTTACTGGTGGATTTTTTAATACTTCAATTGACTTTACCAAATCGGCATTCATGCTTTTTAAAAGATTCAGCAACTGATCACCAGCAATCATTTGAGGGCGATCATCAATCATCACTATCACACCTGTTTTTCCAAGAATTTGAATTTTCTTGTCGTCAATGGTTACTCCGGGTAATTTCGCCAATACATCGAGCACGGAATTTCCTTGTGCAAGCGGTGAATCCTCAATATTTACAACAATGTTATTATTCTTAAACTCCACTATTTTTTTTGAAGCAACAACTGCAACTCCTTTTAGATTGACAGCCGATACAGCTAATGCTATATTTAATTGCAGATCATTTTTGGTTGAATCAAGCGTAAGGTTTTTTATCGATTTTTCCTGATATCCGGATGCCGAAATTTTTAAAAGATAAGTACCGCTTTTTAATTTATCCAGCACATACTTTCCATTTTCATCCGCCATTGTTCCTTTAACAAGTATATTTTCAGCTTGCGAAAACAATCCAATAGGAGCAAATGCAACGGGAGCTCCAAGTGAATCTACAACAATACCCGAAATTTTTTGCTGGGAAAAAACAAATGAAGCATGCAGCATAATAAATAGAAGGCAACTAATCTTTTTCATACATTTTGAACTTATTCTCCCACCGGTACTATAATAAATCGAAAACCAATAAATGGTGAACTTTCTTTTCCTGTATATTCGCTCTCCCCCGTAATTTTAAGATGCTCAAAATCACTACCCCAGCTACCACCCAAGGCTTTCCCTAGCTTACTCTCGTTTGAAAGTGTCCATTCTGCTGCATTTCCGCTCATACAGTATAATCCATACCAATTGGGGTTATACTCTCCAACACTTACCGTAGCTACCGTATCTTTATTCATAACAAGTCCGGCTGAGGTACAAGCCGTATAACTCAATTTGATCGGGTTACCAAGTTTTGTTGTGTACTTAAAGGGTTGGCTAAATTTCTCTTTCAAAAGCTGAACATTAAAGTTGGCAAGAAATGCATTATATTTATTTTGAATGGAATCTGTTCCCCAGGGATAGCTACCGTTCAAGCGTCCTTTAGCTGCATAAACCCACTCTATTTCGGTTGGAAGTTTTGCTTGATACGGTTGTTTTCTATCCTCCCTACTCATGATTAGTTCAGTTAACCAAATACAATAAAGTTTAGCGCCTTCCGCACTAATATTAACAACAGGATATTCATTGTAATATTTATCCGAATAATAAAGGTCTTTCAAATGATCGAAAAGGCCTGTTTTATTTGAATTAACCCATTGCGACTGAGCTGGTTTTGCAATTAGAAATTCGTCTTTTCTATTCTGAATCAATAAATCAAATAAAAAAGTTCTGTATTCTAAGTTTGTGACTTCATGATTTTGCATATAAAATCCACCAGAAGTTTCTGTGTGTCCTTTATAAGTCATACTGCCTTTGGGTATAAATGGAATTTGATTTTTGGCTAGCTTTATCAATTGATCACTGATTTTCTTCTTTTGTTTTTCATTTGCTTTTATCTCTTTATCTGTCAACACCGGAAACACATAAGGTTGTTCAAATTTTTGAGAAAGTGCTTTCCCCTGTTCTTTCACAGAGTCAGCCACGGTAATCAAATAATCAGATTGAGTATTGCCGGGTATTAAAATATGTTCAGCGGAATCTGCAATTGTTTCGGCTATTATTCCATCTTTATTTTGTTTAATTCCGTTTTTTGTTAAAGCATTTTTTTCATTTACCTGTGGTGCTTTAACATCATGCGTTATATTTATTTTAATTTCTGAAGCGGCTTTGCTTTCCGTGACTTTTTGCTGATCTTTTTGGGGATGTTGGTTTGTCCATAAATACAATGCGATTGCAGAAACAACAATCCCCAATAAGCTCCATAAAACAGACTGTAAGCTTATTTTACCTAATAAATTCTTAATTGAATAGGGTGATTTTGATGACTGGAAATTAGTTGAGCACATGACAGAATCAGATAAAGCCTGTATCATTTGTTCATTTTTAGGATGATCGAAATCCAATTCTAAAAATGAATCCTTTAGCAGATCTTCAAGTGCGTTTTCATTATTCATATGTTCACTACTGTCAAACATTTGCATTTCTTTTATTGGCTACCTCTTGTACACGTTCTGTTAACTGCTGCTTCAAGCGCGAATAATAAACTTTCAATTGCTTCTCCGGCTTATTTACATACTTGGCGATATCGCTGTAAGGCATATTCTGCCCACGTAATAAAAGCAATACACGTTGCCAGTCTTCCAGTTTATTTAATTCCTTTTCTAAAATTTTTAATAAATAATTTGAATTACTTTTAGAAATAGCATCCTGATGATACGTATTGATGATCAAATCATTCAGCTCAACTTCTTTTATTTCCCGAGCAGCTGTTTTTGCCTGTCTTAAATGATCACGTATTTGATTGATGAATATTTTAAAAATAAATGCAGCAAACTTTTGTTCATTTTCAAATTCATACCGCTCAATCGTATCTGCTGTTTTATAAATCGTTTTATATATTAAATCCCATGCAATATCTTCTTCCAGTTTCCAGGTAAGAGAAGCGTATAGCAATAACTTTTTTGAGTATTGCTCAAAAAGCAGTTTTATTCCATTTTCCTTATGGTGTTTTAAAACTTTATACGTTTCCATGGGTTCTTAAATATAGAACGAAATCAGGTAACAAACGATGGTACTAGCTAAATTCCAATAACTTATGTTAAATTTAAAGGATGGGGTTAAAAATTAAAACGTCAAAGATTTTAATAAACCTTTGACGTTTTCGTTATCGTGTCAACGACTTGTATCACTAAACCTTTTCCAACTCTGTCATTCTCCACAAATCGGGTGTTTTCAATTCCTGGTCCGAAGACATTTTTAATTTTAAAAACAATTGAACCTTATAACCGGTTAACCATTTAATAGATGTGTTAATAATTGCTTCACCTAATTTCGCTTTTTCTCCCCATGGATAATCCACTTCTTTGTTTAGAAGATCATCTTCCGTTATTTTATCAAATAGTTTTGTGATCAATTCTATCTGCTGATCCATTGCAGCAACAAAGTTTTTAGGTGTTATGTTCTTCGCATTGATTGTTGCTTCAGAAACATAGGTTCTGAAATCAACAGCTGGATCCGGACGATACCAATAACGGATGGTATTTGTACCGGCAACGGATAAGTATTGAAGTAATTCGGTAATACTTCTGATATTTTCTTTTGGTCTGTAATCTGCCTGATGCGCTTCTATTTTCGTTGCTAAGCGGCGAATAACTTTCATTTCATGAATGATGCTATTTAATAAAAATTGTTTGAACATAGATAGCTGTTTTGATGGGTTAATTTTTAGAGGCTACAAAGTTAGAAAAACTTCACAACCTGTCAGGTCTTTTACTACTTTTGGAAAAAGTTAAAAAAATGAAAACGCTCTCTACCCTTTTCGGTCTACTTATTTCTTTTTCCATTCACTCACAAACACTTACCGAAGC
>DAORKB010000186.1:0-6794 GCA_035439365.1 Bacteroidia bacterium | reverse complement strand
GGTTAAATTTTTTTTTGAATGGCTGACAAAAAGATTAATCCAAATCAACCTGGAAAAACGGTACAACAGCGGTAATAAGATAATTAGCAAACTGCTGAAAATGATTAAGAAAACAGGAGTGTCCATTGCTAATCCAACACCTAGAAATAAGTACAATACAATACCAATCCCTACTGTCAATGCATAACTTACATAAGAAGCACCAAAATAGTACCCCGGCTCTTTTATAAAATCCTGGTTGCAGCATGGACAGTTTTTATTCATGATGCTGAAGTTTTTTAAATCGTAGGGATTATTTGTTTGAAAAAAATTTCCCTGGTTGCAATGCGGGCATTTGTTCATTAAGATGCTGTGCATTTTTGTTTCTCTGAATTCCATGGTGAATGAATTTGATACAACAAAGGTAGTGTAACAGCACATAAACGAAATGGTACTTTTTTACATCTTTATGGTACTTTTACTTTCTTCCGAAACTGCTCAGGTGTAACACCTTCTGCTCGTTTAAAGAAACGATTAAAATAGGAATTATCATTAAAATTCAATTGATAGGCAATTTCACTTATGGTTAGTGAAGAGTATGCAAGCAATCGTTTGGCTTCCGTTAATAAACGATCCTGCAACAACAAGTGAACTGTTTTATGGAGTTGATCATTACAAATCACATTTAGTTTTTGTGTGCCCATGTGAAGCTTTTCAGCATAAAAAGAGATGGGCTTATGAGCTTTATAATTTTCTTCAATAAGCGAGAGCAGTGTTGGAACTGGATTTAATTCCGTTGAAAGTACATTTTTGGTTTGTAATACGTTGGCTAATTTATATAATAAAATATCCAGGTAGGAACGCAGTATATTTTTTTTGAAAGCAGAAGCCTCTTTGTTTTCTGCATCCATTTGTTTGATTATTTTCTCAATGGTTTCAATAGCATCATTTTTTAGCTGACCGTAATTCAGTTTGTTTTCGGGATTGAAAAATGGGAGATATTTAATTTGACGAGGCAAAGCATCCATTAAATAAAAAGCAGGATTAAAGAAAAGCACATACCCATCCGTTTCTTTGCTTAAATCCCAGGAATGTGTTTCAGCCGGTGACATAAAAAACACGGCACCTCTTTTTACAGTATATTGGTTAAAATCGATGGTGTGTTTTCCGCTTCCTTTCGTAAACAACATCACCAGATAAAAATCATGTGCATGCGGTTCCATCACAAACGGATGCTCAGCTTTATGTTCCTGAAACGTGCGGATATAAAAATCAGGCGCAGCATTTTTAGGTTGTTTGAATTGGTTGAGCTTTAAAACTGGTTGGTGTTTGGACATGAGATGCTACAATTTTTTTCTCAAATTTTCTTTCACACCACTTTCCCATTCTTCTTTCAAAATACTTAATACGATTGTATCTCTTCTTCCTCTGCCACCTTGCATCGGTGTCATTTTGCGCAAAATACCTTCTTCAACACAACCAATACTTTTCATGGCTGCAATGCTGCGTTCATTTTTTGAATGGGCTCTGAACTCCACACGCTCCATATTCATTTGCTCAAATGCAAAACTTAGCAACAAAAACTTGCAATGCTTGTTTAACCCGGTTGCCTGAAATTTTTTTCCATACCAGGTATATCCCAATTGTAAACTTTGATTGAGAAGTTGGATGTCATAAAAGCGGGTAGAGCCAGCATATTCTTTTGTTCGCTTGTCATACACGATAAAAGGATATTCTTTTTTTTCTTCTTTAAATTTTAAGGCCTCTTCCAAATGTTTTTTGAAATTTTCTTCTCCTGCTATGATGGATGGTGATGCCCACCAAAGCTCGGGTTCATCAACTGAATAATGACTTAAAAGTGCAATGTCTTCTTTTTTTAATGGACGTAATAAAACCACATCATCTTCTAAGATGTAGTCGTTTGAGAAATCGAAAAGGATCATAATTGTAAAAATAAAAAGGTTGTCTATAAATATGTGATAAGATTATTTCTTAGTCACCCCTCTCCTTTTTCAAGGAGAGAGGCCGGGGTGAGGTGAGCGCGGGCTACTTCACCAAAATCTTAGCTTCCATCATATCCATTATTGCGTACTTTACACCTTCACGTCCCAAGCCAGAGTCTTTAATACCTCCGTAAGGCATATGATCCACTCGAAAGGTAGGTACATCATTAATAATCACACCACCTGTTTCAATGTTATTGAATGCTGCATTAATTTCCAATTCATTCACAGTAAATACGCCTGCTTGCAGACCAAAGTCAGAATCATTCAATAGTTCAATGGCCTCTGGAAATGTGTTGTATTTTTCAATGGTAATGACAGGACCAAAAACTTCTTTGCTGCACACATCCATTTCTTTGTTTGTATTGGTAAGTATCGTAGGTTCAAAAAAGTTTCCTGTTCTTTTTCCTCCAATCAATACTTGTGCACCCAGTTGTATCGCATCATTTACCCATGCTTCCACGCGTTTTGCATTTTCTTCATCAATCATATTCGAAACATCGGTATCTGCAGAAAGTGGGTCGCCTTGTTTTAATTTTTTTGTTGCCGCAATAAAAAGTGTTGTAAAATTTTTAAAAACAGATTCGTGCACAAAAAAACGTTGCGCATGAATACAAATTTGCCCAGAATAGGAGAACGCAGCAACAACACATTTTGCAATAGCTTTCTCAATATCTGCGGTAGGTGTAATAATTACGGCTGCATTTCCACCGAGTTCTAAAATCACTTTCTTTTTTCCTGCCTGGCGTTTCATTTCCCATCCAACCAACGGCGATCCTGTAAAGCTTAGTAATTTAAATCGTTCATCAGTTACCAATTGATTACCTGCTTTCCTGTCCATCGGTATTACCGATACAGCACCTTTTGGAAGCGCAGTTTTGTCAATTATTTTAGCAAGTTCAAGGGTAGATAGTGGAGTGGAAGAAGCGGGTTTTAAAATAATCGGACATCCAGCCGCTATGGCCGGTGCGATTTTATGTACAGCCAGGTTCATCGGAAAATTAAATGGAGCAATGCCTGCAATTGTTCCAATCGGAAAATACTTTACGAAGCCTTCCTTTCCTTCCCCGGCTGGCGTCCAGTCGAGTGACACATATTCTTTTGGTAAACGTTTACACTCCTCAGCTGCAACAACAAATGTTTGAACAGCTCTGTCAATTTCCCCCAATGCATAACGAATGGGTTTTGCCGATTCCATGCACAGTACCTTTGCCAGTTGTTCCCGGTTGTTTTTTAGCTCCGATGCAATTTGCATCAATATTTCATAGCGTTTAAATACCGGAATATTTTTTAATTCTGTTTTTACACGTTCGGCTTTTGTAATGGCATACTCCAATTCTTCTGGCCCTGCCTGATAAGTTGTTGCAACCACCTGCTGATTGAACGGATTAATCACATTTAAACGTCGTGATGTTTCCATGAACTCGCCACCAAAATATATTTTATAGTCAGCCATATGTTTTACAGTATGATGTACAAGTATTGCATATGCAAAGGTAAACGTTCAGTCGAATTATTTAATGTGATTTTTGGAATTGTTAAAAGCAAGCTTCCTCGATCTTAAATTGGAATGAACGAGCGGTTGAGTGAGCGTGATCAGGAGCACTTCTTTTCCTCTCAGTATAATCATTCTATCTTTCATAAGTTTATCGTTTATTAACAGTTAACAGCTATCTTTGGCGTTCAAAATTTATGCTGTGAATAAAAAGGTAGTCAACTGGTGCATTTTAATCGCACTGGCCCTTATTTGGGGAAGTTCTTTCATTTTGATGAAACGGGGGATGGAGGTGTATGGAAGCGATGAAGTGGCTGCATTGCGCATTTTTATTGCTTTTTTGGTATTAATACCCTTGGTGTTCAAACATGTTAAGAAAGCACACCTGAAATATTGGCCTGCATTTCTGGGAATGGGTATGTTGGGTAATTTTATTCCGGCGTTTTTGTTTACCAAAGCAGAAACGGGCATTAGTAGCTCATTGGCTGGTATGCTCAATTCCTTAACTCCCTTATTTACTTTATTACTTGGTGTTTTGTTGTTTAAAACAAAAACAAAATGGGTAAATGTTACAGGTATTGTCATTGGTTTTATAGGAGCTATGGGTTTACTACTTACTGGCAAAAGCGAAGATATGAGTGGCAATTTGTTCTATGGATCGTTGGTAGTAATTGCTACCCTTTGCTATGCCTTTAGTGTCAATATCATTAAGAAATTTTTGAATGAAGTTCCTTCCGTTACAGCTACTGTATGGGCTTTGCTGCTTATTGGTCCTATGGCCGGGACGTACCTGTTCGCAGCAACCCCTTTTGTGGAGCATTTTCAAACACATCCGCAGGCAATATCAAGTTTAGGTTATATATGTATACTGGCCATTTTCGGAACCGCTGTTTCGGTTATCATATTTAACGTATTAATAAGGAATACGAATGCCCTTTTTGCCTCCTCCGTTACCTACCTGATTCCAATCGTAGCAATGGGGTGGGGGATTTTTGATTCAGAAAGTGTTCTTTTAGAGCATTTTGTATGGATTGTGGTGATTTTGTTAGGGGTGTATTTGGTGAATAAGAAGCCTGCGCAGACCTCACCCCCAGCCCCTCTCCTTGAAAATAAGTAGAGGGGTGACTAAGCAATTTCCTTCATCTAGTTTGGCATGCAGCCATATGGGTAAGCGCTAGCCCTGCAGGACCATTTTCAACAAAAAAATGTTGAAATCTTTGCTGTTCCAGAAATATTTCTTAATTTCGTGCCCCCGAGTCAAGTGGATTCGGGTAAATAATAACCTAAAACCCTTATAAAATGTACGCAATCGTAGAAATAGCCGGGCAACAATTTAAGGTAGAACGTGGAGTTAAAGTATACGTTCACCGCCTAGAAGCTAACGAAGGGGCTAAAGTTAACTTTGACAAAGTTTTGTTGGTTGACAATGGCGGAAAAGTTCAAGTAGGAACTCCTTCAATTGACGGAGCAACAGTAGCTGCAACAGTACTGGGGCACGTAAAAGGTGACAAAGTCATCGTATTTAAAAAGAAACGCAGAAAAGGTTACCAAAAATCAAATGGTCACCGTCAGCAATTCACACAATTATTAATTCAAGGTATTTTAGGAAAAGGCGAAACATTGAAAGATGAAATCGCTTATGAGAAAAAAGCTCCAAGAGTAGCGCCTGCTAAAGCTGAAAAAGCACCAAAAGCAGAAAAAGCAGCTCCAAAGAAAGCAGCAGCTCCTAAAAAAGCAGCACCTAAAAAAGCAGCGGCTCCTAAAAAAGCAGCAGCACCAAAGAAAGCAGCTCCTAAAAAATCTGCTAAATAACCTGAATTGAAAAGTTTCAATTCTTAACGTAGTACAAATTTTTAATTAACATAATACAATGGCACATAAGAAAGGTGCGGGTAGTTCCAAGAACGGCCGCGAATCACATAGCAAACGTTTAGGCGTTAAAATTTATGGTGGTCAGTTAGCTATTGCCGGCAATATCATTGTTCGTCAAAGAGGTACAAAACATAACCCAGGTTTAAACGTGGGTATCGGAAAAGACCATACTTTATTTGCTTTAATTGATGGAACTGTAGAATTCAGAAAAAGACGCGATGAAAAATCGTACGTTTCGGTAGTTCCATTCCCTGCTGAAGCATAAGCGTATTCAATTTTTTAGAAAACTCCTGAGCTTCGTTGTAAGTTCAGGAGTTTTTTATTTGAGCCGGCGCGCACCTCACCCCCGGCCCCTCTCCTTGCATAAGGAGAGGGGTGACTGGAGTGTTGTTAAGTCACATTGTAGTAAACACCTTGTATAATAAAATCCTTAATCGCACAAATAGTATGAGTTTATGATGAAAGGAATTTCTTAGTCACCCCTCTCCTTATGCAAGGAGAGGGGCCGGGGGTGAGGTAAGCGAAGGGTTGAGCGTAAAAACTAACATACACATTACAATTATAATATTATCTTTAAAAAAAATTAAAAATCATTTCAGCGCTACTGCGTATGAACAAAAAAACAAAATTTTTATGCTACAATTAGCTTATATCCGCGAGAAAAAAGATGAAGCCATTGCTCGTCTGGCCATCAAAAATTTTGATGCAAAACCAATTCTTGATCAGGTTTTGGAATTGGATAATGACAGAAGAAAAACACAGAATGAGTTAGACTCCTTGCTAAATGAAGCCAACACGATTGCCAAACAAGTAGGCGATCTGTATAAACAAGGCAAAAAAGCAGAAGCTGATGATTTGAAAAATAAAAGTGCTGCTATTAAAGAAAGTACATCCAAATTAGCGGAAGCATTAAAACAGATTGAAGAAGAACAACAAAAATTGTTAGTGCTTGTTCCCAATACACCCAGCTTAAAAGTTCCGAAAGGAAAGACACCTGAAGACAATGAAAATGTATTTCAGGAAGGTGAAATTCCTAAATTATACAATGGCGCAAAACCACATTGGGAGCTTGCTGCGCAATATGACCTGATTGATTTTGAGTTGGGTGTGAAATTAACAGGAGCTGGATTTCCTGTATACAAAGGGAAAGCAGCCCGCCTGCAACGTGCGTTGATCAATTTCTTTTTAGACAGAGCAACAGCTGCAGGTTATTTAGAAGTACAGCCGCCTATCATGGTGAATGAAGCATCTGCTTATGCAACGGGTCAGCTACCTGATAAAGAAGGACAAATGTATCATGTAACCGGCGATAGCTTGTATTTGATCCCAACTGCCGAAGTTCCTATTACAAACATTTACCGCGATGTAATTGTAAAACCAGAACAATTGCCAATTAAATGCTGCGGCTATACACCTTGTTTCAGAAGAGAAGCAGGTAGTTACGG
>DAORKB010000185.1:4542-6820 GCA_035439365.1 Bacteroidia bacterium | reverse complement strand
TACTATTCGTTGGCTGTGTGGGCTGTGTCCGTTCGAGCGGAGTCGAGAACTGTGGGATGGCTTTAGGCGCTTCGCAAGCTTACGCGCTGTTCTCGACTCCGCTCGAACGGACACCTTGCACACTCTCCATCAACATTTTAAAGATTTGCGCTTTAATTATGGAATCAATTCACAATACCAAAACCCTTTTGTGATATTCGCACCCGGGCAATTTTCTCCGCCATCTGTTTTAATTTCCAGCGGTTTGTACACTTTTTCACCGATGCTAAACTTTACAGGGTCTTTAAATATAGGTCCATCATAACAAAATGTATGGAACTCCCCATTCTCACCACAAGGATCTACGTTTGAAGGTAATTGTCCAATAAATGTTTTTGTAATCTTCACCCCCACTTTATCCTTTCCTAAATAGGCATCATTAACGCAGCAGGTAATGGTTTTAAATTGACGAGAAAAAAAATGAGCAATCAGATCACTGGTATTTTTTTTCCATAAAGGAAACACAGCATTTAAACCAACTTTCTCCAAATTTTTTTCACGATAGGCTCTTAAATCTTCCAAAAAAATATCACCAAAAATTACGCTTGTTACACCTTTTGCTTTTTGCTCCAGGAGAAGTTTTTCCATGGCCTGCTCATATTCTGTATTGGTACCTTCTGATACATATACTTTTAAAAGTGGCAACCCAATAGCCTTTACCTGTTGCTCCAACAACTCTTCACGAACACCGTGCATGGAAATTCGTTTAAACGTTAAGTTCAGCGTTGTCAACAAAGCAACAACTTCATACTTGCCTTCTTCCAGCACATGATGCAATGCCATTGCAGAATCCTTTCCTCCACTCCAGCAAAACAAAGCTTTCTCTTTCATTGAATAGCAGATAATCAGTTGAAGTAAAATCCATTTGGGCCATACCCCGCATCAAATACATTGATTAAGGTTCCATTGGGTTGATATCGATAAACCTTTCCATCTGACGAAAAACTAATTGCATCTCCAACGTATATTGTTCCATCCTTTGGATCAACACCCAACCCATAAAGATACCTCTTGTTTCTTGGAATCAATACGGATGTTGGTAGGCTGGTTGCTGTTATAGAAAATTTAAACACCCCTTCCTTAGAGGTGTAAAATAAATTCTCATGCGTCCCATCACTTACCAAATTTGCCGGATGAACGGTCTCATCCTCAAAATTAGCACTCCATTCCACTTTATTTGAAACGGGGTCAATACGATACAAACCTGCAAGCTCTTTTGTCGATTCTTTCCCATAACAAAGTACCCAAAGTTTGCCATTTGCATCTTCTTCAATATTCGAGGCACCTCTGCCAACGGGTATACTGTCTTCCACAGCATCTGTTCGGGTATTAATTACATACACTTTATTACTTCCCGGGCAGGTTACATAGGCCTTTCCATAAGCAAGAACCATTTCTTCACTAAATTTTCCATAACCACATGAAATACTCCCTTTAGTCGCATTGGTATTTAAATCAATGATATCAATTAAATCCGAAGCATAATTGGTTACATAAGCCTTACTATTGCTTAATGGCAAAAGGTATCTCGGAGACCGAAGCCCTGTAATGGTTCCTAGCGATTTGAATGTTTCGGAATTAACGACTTCAATCTTTTTTGAATCATTAATAATGAGGTATGCTTTCCGGTTAAAAACAACCATCGATTGAAAAACACTTCCCAATTCACGACCGTTAATGGGCTTAAATAGATCGTATACATATGAACTATCGGACGGATTGTAATATCCGGCTGTAGCGTTGTCGACAGGAAAAACACCTTCGTTGATAACAATCACACTACCCTTCGGCGTGATCGTAATATTCGGTTCGATTTCGTTCTGAGGTTTGTCGCTTCTACAGGCAACAAAAAAACAAAGCACACCAACTGCACCAATATATTTTAAATAATTGCTATTCATGTGTAACCATTATTTTTTTTGTAACAGCGCCAGTCGATGTAAGTACTCTTAAAAAATAAATTCCATTATTTAAATCAGCTATATTCAAAGATAGCGTATTCGTTTTTTGTGCAAACAATTTTTCCTGTACCACAGCCACTTGTCTTCCTGATAGATCAACAATGTCAATTGTTACGGATTGAGCCTCCGGTAATGTTAATTGAATTAAACTCGTGGAATTTATTGGATTTGGAAATACCTGAAGTACTCCTGCTACGAATAATTCATTTACACCTACAGAAGCTTGCTGATGAATAACACCAACAGCATCCAGATCAAAACCAGAGGAGGCAAACCCG
>DAORKB010000185.1:0-4442 GCA_035439365.1 Bacteroidia bacterium | reverse complement strand
GCCAATTCAAGAAATGTATCATTGAATGAATTTTCAAACACTGCAAAATCATTTCCCGGTTCATTTTTTATCGGGTGTTTAAACGTTAAAATGGCAATACCACCATCCCCTAAACTTACCACATTGGCCCCATTTGCTTTTCCAATCGCTGAAGAAGAATCTCCAACAGTTGCGTATCCTAATGAGGGATTAGATATATCCTGATAACCGCGAATTATTTTACTTCCTGTTGCCCAGGCAACAAATGCCAAGCTATCTTTATACATTGCTGTTGAGCCAGGTTGCCCCGCTGGAGGGGCAAACTGGGCAACAGTGATTTGTGCTATTAAAAGAAATAAAACAAGTGTTGCATTTTTTTTCATAATTATTCTCTTATAAATCTTGTGTTGATTACACCATTCGAATTTTTAATGGATACAAAATAAACTCCTGCTTGGTATTCAGCAACAGATAAGTTGATACGTTGAGAGTTTTCTACATGCGTTTCAATTAATTTTCCGGATAGATCATAAATATCAATTGTAGATGCACTGTTTGCATTCTCTGCACCTAAATCGATTGTAAAGTTATCGCTTGCTGGGTTGGGATACAATTTAACTTCGCCTATATTCATTTTAGCAATACCTGTTGGGCTTTCTGTAGTAAAATTATCAATGCAAAAGAAAGCAGGTGTATTCATTCCAAACGAACCAACATCAGACGAAGTTAATGTGAATAAAACGCTATCTACCCCACCCAACGAATCTAAACCTACCCATTGCCATGTTTTCAAAATATAATCTTTGGAATTATCATCAAAACGATAATCTGCTAAATAAACCTCTACGGCCTTTGGGGTAAGTGCGCCATTTTTATATCCTTTTATCGTTAATTTAAACCAATCAGGATACCCTCCTTGAGGATATTTCGGGCTTGTGTTTGTCCCTGTTGTGTCTCCAAATTTTCTTGCAACAAAATAGCCATTCTTAATCGTTAATCCTGCGTAAGTTGAATTTGTAATGTAAACTCCTTTCACTTTGTGACCTTTGGCATTTGCATTTAAATGAATAACTGCATTATTCTGTCCGATTACATAATTATCTGAATTGTATCCACTTTTAGCATATGCATTATACAAACTTCCATTTGTGGTATCGTCCTTTATATTGCTATATGCCCACCCCTCCTTCCAATAATGATACTTAGGATATTCGCGACTAAATCTGTTTGGGAAAATAGCATCACCACTTGTAAAAACAGTATCGATATACATCGTATCATTTTTAATAAGTGTTTTAGAACCATTCCAATAAGAATTGGGAGCCAAAGTCAAATTTTCGAAATCAGCCACTTGCTGCGCATTTGCAGTAAACACACTTACTGAAGCAAGTACCCCTAAAAATAATTTACGTAATGTTCTTTTCATTTTCTGTTGATTGATTAATTGTTGTTTGATTGATTGAAATAAAAACTACAGCCGATTTGATAATTTCTACCAGGCATTGGCCTGCTTCTAATTACCTGGTATTGGCTGTTAAATAAATTATTTGCACTTGCAAAGAGTTGCAGTTTAAATTCTGATATTTTAAATGCATGAGATGCTCTTATATTTCCTATGAAATAAGGAATCAGGTAATCTTTGTTAGTCGAAGAGGTGTATGTATATCCAACATATTTTTGATTGTACGTAATATTAAACTCTTTGTAGGATATACCGAAACTACCATTTCCTTTATACATCGGTGTATATATCAACTGTTTCCCAAGTGACCCATACTCGTTATCTTTTGTTTTTTCGATAGTAGAAACGGTATAGTTCCAAAGCACATTTAGTGAAAGTGTAATTTTTTTAATCGGATAGTTAAGTGTCAAATGATATTCGGCACCACGTGACCATACTTGCATGATATTATCCGGCGACCAATAACCAGATGAGGTTGGTGTCCATAAAATCCAGTTATTGATTACTCTGTTAAACAAACTGGCATTTGCAGAGACTGATAATTTTTGATGTTGTTTTTTAAACGTTATTCCTAGCTCTTCTCCCCAGCCATTTTCTGGCCTCAAATTGATATTACCCCCTTGTTCCCAGTGCAGATCATTAAATGTAGGAATACGATAATGTTGTGCAACAGCAAAATTTAACGAGAACCATTTCAAAAATTTTCCATCTCCACCAATAGAAAATGTAAAGGGGTTGCTTGCTTTTGTATACATGGGCTTCGATTTAAATGGTGTGTAAACAATTGTATCCATTTCACTTTGATACTGATCTATAATTTCTTCTCTGAAATTAATAAACCCGTTCCATGTACTTTTTTTATTATGAATTTTATATGTACCAATGAATGCCAATCTGTTTTGACAAGGATTTTTTTTATATCCCGTCGAAATACCTTCCGCATATGTATTATTAATGGCGAGTGTGATCATATCTAATTTTGTCAAAAAGAATTTTCCTTCACCTTCAACAATTGTTACTCTTGATTTGCTCAACGAATGAATCAAATTATCCGGATCATCAAACTTTAATGTTTCGTAAAAATGGCCGGCACGAGCTGTTAATAATAATCTTTCCGAGCTACGATGCCATTCCGATGTTATTCGATACGATTCATCACCCTGGTTGGAAACATTTTGTGTTTGTGCTAGTGAAGGTGGAATATTTCTATTTGCATGTTGATACCATAAACGAAGATTTATTTTTTGATTATCATTAATTTGAAAATAATTTTCATTTAATAAACCAACCTGCTTCACCTCCGCATTTGACTGTCGCTGTATCTCTTCATCCTTCTGAAAAGGAAAATTATTTTTTGCTGTATGATTGGCAATTTTCAATGAACTGATAAATCTTTTTCTACTCCATTCAATGCTGGCATGTTGTTGCTTATCCATAAAACTCCCGAATGTTGCACCGGTTGCAACTGAAATACCTTTGTTATAAACAGCTGAATTATTTAAATGGATAGCGCCCCCCACTGCTCCACTCCCCCAGGTGGCACCGGCACTACCATACTGCATCATCACCTCATTGAAAAAATTAATTCCCATGAGTGATAGATCCTGAGGGCCATACATTGGGTTTTGTAAATTGAAACCATTCCAAAGGATGATGGTGTGATTTGATCCTCCTCCTCTGATAGATGTTGTGGCAAGTGTTCCTAAACCATAAGATTTAATAAACACGTCCGTTTCAGCATTCAGTAATTCACCTAAATTGTTTGAAGAATAACGGTTTAACAAAGTGCTGTCCAGTATCTGAATCCTGTTGCCTGTGCTCAGTGCTCGTATATATGGAGTAGACACCTCAACTGCATGTAAAACTTTAATTGTATCAACAGCCGGGGTTTGTGCCCAACTATACAAGGTTTGCATTACTAAACAGATGATACAGATATTTTTTGATACACGCATGCTATTCCATAAAAAGCAGTAGCGGAAGAAGTGCATTATAAATGCAGAAAGGATAGAAAAAATGTAAACAGTTCGTCTATTCTCGCTTTTTCTCCGAAAGCTACAAATGATAATCGCTAATGGCAGGTCTCCTGACTCACTCTGGTGCGCCTTCCCATCCGCCGAAGCTTAGCGTAGGTGGATAGTGGCTTGTGGGGCACGGTTTCATCGATCCTATTTCACTTTTAAGCCGAAGCTTTAGCGAAAGATATCGAAGAACGAGTTTACAGTTGCGGGAACAGTTCTTGAATTCAACAAGATTCCCTTTTAATTTTTTTCATTTGCTTGAAAAAAAACCAATTGCGACGCGAAAGTACAAAATTATTATGAAATACTGTACTTAAAAGTATATTTGTTGACCAATGAACACAAATCAATATACCTATATCGCTTACAACAAACCGCAAGGCATCATTTGTACAACCGAACCTATAGAGAATAATATTATTGATGCTGTAAAACATCCTGAGCAATTGCTGCCTGTTGGAAGATTGGACAAAGATTCGGAAGGGTTGATTTTATTAACGAATAATAAATCGATTATTCATCAGATTATTCACCCTTCATTTGAACATGAAAAGGAATACATTGTAACACTCAATTTACCTTTACGCAACCAATTTTTAAAAAGCATGGCAACTGGCGTTGATATTGGCGATACTGTTACAAAGCCCTGTTTAATTAAAGCAGTGCCCAACGCGAAACGAATTTTTAGAATTGTATTAACGCAAGGTTTAAACCGGCAAATAAGACGTATGTGCGCTGTTTTTAATTATCAGGTAATCCAGCTAAAGCGAGTTCGCATCCTGCATATTTTATTAGGTAACTTAAAACCCGGAGAATGGAGGAACCTTAGTGAAGCAGAAGTAAAAGAATTGTTGGAGGTTTGCGGGGATATAGCAAAAGGTAAAATTTTGTAGAACGTGTGCGATAGTGTCCGTTCGAGCGGAGTCGAGAACTGTGTGCAAGCTTTAATTGCTACTATAGCCACCGCACAGTTCTCGACT
>DAORKB010000184.1:4764-6866 GCA_035439365.1 Bacteroidia bacterium | reverse complement strand
TTTTTCTGATTGTACAAAATGCTTCTGATCACTACGTTAAAATCAAAATTGCCCTGAGGCGTAATGTATCCAATCGCTCCGGAGTATAAGCCCCGTTTGGTTTGTTCGTATTGTTCGATCAATTGCATCGCGCGCACTTTTGGAGCCCCTGTCATGGAGCCCATAGGGAAGGTACTTCGGATGATGTCGGTAAAGGACAATTCGTTTTTGACTTCACAACTGATGGTAGAAATTAGTTGATGCACTTGCTTGAATGTATAAGCACCAAACAATTCATCGGCTTTAACAGTACCACGTTCTGCAATCCGCGACAAATCATTGCGTACCAAATCAACGATCATTACATTTTCGCTTCTTTCTTTTTCACTGTGTTGTAGCTCTTGCTTTAAACTATCGTCTTCCTTCGGGTCTGATGACCGGCGGATGGTGCCTTTGATAGGTTGAGAAATCAGGTGATTGTTATGCTTTTGTAAAAAACGTTCGGGGCTGGAGCAGATCAGCTGATGGTCACCAAAATTACAGTAAGCCGCAAAAGGTGCGGCTGATATGCTATTCAGCTTTTTGTATACGTCTACCGGTTGGATGGGCGATTGCGCTGCGTAAAATTCCTGGCAAAAATTTACTTCGTAAATATCGCCTTTGCGAATGTGTTGTTGAAGTGCTTTAACAGCGACCAGATACTCCTGTTTTGTTATTTTTGATTGAATGGAAACGTGCGAGGATGCTGTCGAAACAGCTGATGAGGTTTTGTGTAAAGATTCAATGGTGCTTTCCACTTTTGCTTTTGAAATATACAGATCATCAAAATGCACATGTATCATTTCCTGATTAATTTCAAAAATCATGAGTGGAGAAAAGAAATGAAGCAAGGGAAATTCAACATGATCTTCATTTTTAGAACTTAAATTTTCAATCTCATTTTTTAGATCATAGCTAAGGTATCCAAATAACCAGCCTTTTGAAGTATCTATGAAGTGTTGCAACTGAGTCAATGCATCGCCTTCTGTTTTTATAATTAACTCCTGCACACAGCCAACAGCAATAAATTTGGAGCAATTGATAAATGTTTGATCATTCGATTGAGCATTGGAATCAAATACACAAATGCGATTGAATTGATTGTTTAATGCATCCAGATCAATTGAAAAAGAAGAAGGGGCAAGCGGGTATGTGATCTTTTGAAGCATGCACAAAGATACTTGTTTCCTTTCGGATTAGAAAGAGCTTTGCAAGCCGTCTGTTTTCATTTGTTTATAGGTGTTTGAAGGGAATTAAGTGAAAATAAAATCACGATGTAGACACGTAAACTCCATCATACGTGCTTCCGTTTTGTGTTGGGGACTTTTTTACCGCTGATTTACGAACCGTCATTTGTTAAAATCCAAACTTAAACTTTCTGTAATCCTTTATTTTAGAAGCATTCAGGCCAAATCATTTTTATTGCTTTAGCGTGAAAAAAAATATGAAACCGAAAAGTTTTCAACAAAGTGGTAAAAAGTGGTAAAAAGTGGGAAAAATGTTTTTATTTTTACAGAAATAAGGTAAAAACCTATGACGAGCCTGTTTGGAGTTTATGAATGTAATGCTGATGCGAAAGGACGCGTAATGCTTCCTGTGGCTTTCAAGAAGCAGCTTACAAAAGAACTCAAAGGTGGTTTCGTAATGAAACGTAGCATCTTCAGCAAGTCGCTTGAGCTTTACCCTATGGCTACGTGGAATGAAATGGTGAAAGAAGTAAACAAACTCAACAAGTTTGTAAAGAAAAATGTAGAGTTCATTCGCATGTTTAACTACGGCGTTGTGTCTGTAGAACTTGATTCTACAGGACGTTTACTGATACCAAAAGATTTGATGACGTTTGCCGGTATTAGCAAAAATGTAACAATGGCTGCAGCTGGTGATCGTGTGGAAGTGTGGGATACAACTGCTTATGAGCAGTTTATTAATAACAGCAGTGCCGATTTTGAAAAACTGGCTGAGGATGTAATGGGAGGTATTGCACCATCTGAACCAGAAAAATAATAAATGGAATATCATAACCCCGTTCTTTTAAAAGAGTGTATTGATGGTTTAAACATTAATCCCAAAGGAATTTATGTAGA
>DAORKB010000184.1:0-4664 GCA_035439365.1 Bacteroidia bacterium | reverse complement strand
TTGTACGGGGAAATAGAGAATGCCGGCTGGTTAGCCACTACTATTTTTCATGCACGAAAAGAAAAGCCTATACAAACAGTTTCGGAATTAAAAGCAGCTATCGAAAAATGCTTAAAACGCGGCCGTGAAAATCAATATTTCGCACAAGTGTTTCAGGCGCTCCGAATAGAGGTTAATAAAGAATTGGATGTGCTTCAGGAGTTGTTGTTGCAAAGTTTAGAAGTATTAAAACCCGGAGGACGATTGGTGGTGATATCTTATCATTCTCTGGAAGATCGCTTGGTAAAGAATATGATGCGGAGCGGAAAATTTGAAGGGGAGGTTGAAAAAGATTTTTATGGAAATAAATTAACGCCATTTGAATTGATTACACGAAAACCGATTGTTCCAACAGATGAAGAAAATGAAAGAAACAGTAGAGCAAGAAGTGCGAAGTTGAGAATAGCCAGCCTTCGCTAAAGCTACGGCCGGCGAAGCCAGCTCTCGCTCTTCGTCAACCGAAGTTTGAACATAGGTTGAAAAGCTACGGTCGGCGAAGCCCAAAAAGATTAAAAATGAGTAAGCCAGTAAATAAATTAAAAGAACCGGTAACACCAGTTGAAGAAAAAGTTCGGGAGCCAAAGAAACCGGAAAAGAATAACAAAGTTATTCGTTCGGTGGCAAGTGTGGTGAGTGGAAGTTTTTTATCAAAAGAAACAACATTAAAAAATTTACCATTCATATTCTTTCTTTCTTTTTTGGCGATATGTTATATAGCAAACGGATATTATGCAGATGATCAGGTAAGGAGAGTAAACCGACTGAATAATGAAATCAAAGAGTTGAGAACACAATACATTGTTGTAAAAGATTCGCTGGTAATAAAAAGTAAGCAAACAGAAATAGCAAAAGTGCTGGCAAAGCAACAAACAGGAATCAAGGAATCAGTTGTTCCTCCAAAGAAAATAGTAATAAAAAAAATAACAACAGAACTAAAAGAAGATTAGTACTTGGATAAAAAGAAAGACATACTTTGGCGTATTTACCTCGTATATTTTTTGATATGCCTCTTCGGTGTCGCCATTATTTCCAGGATTGTAGTTATTCAATTTGTGCAAGGTGAGGAGTGGCGTGCAAAAGCAGAAAGCATGTCGACCCGCTTTTTTAATATTGAAGCTGTACGTGGTAATATTTATGATGCAAACGGAAGTATGCTTGCTACGTCTTTGCCTTATTATGAGGTAGGGATGGATGTAAACACGGAAGCAATTACCAAGAAAATTTTCGAAGAAAATATCGATTCACTCTCCAGATGTTTGTCCAACTTATTCAAAGACAAATCCAGAAAAGAATATGAAAGAATGTTAAGAAAAGCGCGTAAAGAACACGACCGCTGGGTTGTGCTTCAACGTGATGTTTCTTATACCGATCTGCAAAAAATGAAAAAATTTCCATTGTTGCGGAAAGGAAAAAATAAAGGCGGCTTTGTTTACTTACAGACCAACAAACGCGAACGTCCATTTCAATTTTTGGCTGCACGTACAATTGGAAAACTGAATGAAAACGGTACCGGAAAATCTTATGGTTTGGAATCAGCCTATAATAGCTACTTACAAGGCGTTTATGGACATCGCTTGATGCAGAAAATAGCAGGGAATGTTTGGCGCCCGATCAATGATGAGAATGAGGTAGATCCGGAAGATGGATCCGACATCGTCTCTACCATTGATATCAATGTGCAGGATGTGGCTGAAAACTCATTGATGAATTGTTTGAAGAAACATGGAGCTGATCATGGTTGTCTGGTGTTGATGGAAATTAAAACAGGTGAGGTAAAAGCAATCGCCAACTTAAAACGTAATCCTAAAGATACAGCATTGTATGTTGAGAACTTGAATTATGCGGTAGGAGTGGCAACTGTTCCCGGCTCTACTTTTAAATTGCCTTCTCTCGTTGCTGCAATGGAGGACTTTAACCTGAGTTTGGATGAAGTGGTAGAGGTTGGAAACGGAACCTGTTTTTATAGCAACATACCTGTGCGTGATTCGCATCATCCCAAAAAAGAAAAATTTACTGTTCAGGAAGTGTTTGAAGAGTCTTCGAATGTAGGAGTAACAAAAATTATTACACGCTATTATGCGAAGGATCCTCAAAAATTTATTGACCGGTTGTATAAAATGAATTTGAATTCTCCCTTAGGTGTAAGTATACCAGGTGAATCAACTCCATATATTAAGGATACGAAAGATAAAAGCTGGTCAAAAATTTCGTTGCCATGGATCAGCTACGGTTACGAAACACGAATCACTCCGCTGCAGGTTTTGAATTTTTACAGTGCGATTGCGAATGATGGAAAAATGATGCGGCCAATGTTTATTAAAGAAGTAAGAAAACGAGGTAAAACTGTCAAAACATTTGAGCCGGAAATTATTAGTCCTTCCATTTGCTCTAAGTCAACAGTAAAAAAAGCGAAAACAATGATGGAAGGTGTTGTCCTGAATGGAACGGCAAAAAGCTTAAGAGCATCTGATTACCAGATTGCAGGAAAAACAGGTACTGCACAAATGGGAATGGTGAATGGAAAGATGACTTATCAGGCTTCTTTCGTAGGTTATTTCCCGGCTGATAACCCAAAATACTCTTGCATTGTAGTGATTAGCGCACCGAGTGGTGATGCTTATTATGGTGGAGCTGTAGCTGGTCCGGTATTTAAAGATGTAGCAGATAAAGTATATTCAACGAGTTTGGAAATTCATAAGGAGATCAATGAGAATCAAGCACCTGTTGCCTTTAAAGTTCCGTCAGCAAAACATGGTTCTCAGGAGGAATTGAAAACGGTTTTAACAACACTTAAAATCCCGGTAAAAACAAATGCTGATGCTGCAGAATGGGTGAACAGTTCAACAGCAGATTCACTCTCTTTGAATTTAACAACCAGCACTTCGGAAGTAGTATTAAAAAAAGGCATCATACCCAATTTAACCGGTATGTCGGCCAAGGATGCTGTGTATCTATTAGAAAACAGAGGTTTACGTGTAAAACTGATTGGTAGCGGCGCTGTAACAAAACAATCGCTTCCGGCAGGATCACCATTTATTAAAGGAACAGAAATCATTTTGCAACTTATTTAATGAAGTTATTAAAAGACATACTTTATAAGGCAGGAATTGTGGAACTCATCGGTTCCTCAAATGTAGCCATCATGTCTGTTAGCTTTGACTCACGAAAAATTGAGAAGGATAGTTTGTTTGTTGCAGTGAAGGGTACTCAAAGCGATGGACATCAATACATCGATCAGACAATTCAAAAAGGTGCCATAGCGATTCTTTGTGAAGAGCTACCATCAAACTTAAATAAAGATGTTACTTATATAAAAGTAAAGGATACGTCAGCAGCACTTGGAATTGTTGCAGGTAATTTTTACGACAACCCTTCGGAACGTATCAAGTTAGTGGGTGTAACGGGAACAAATGGAAAAACAACAACAGTAACCTTGTTGTTTAACTTGTTTAAAAAACTTGGTTACAAAACCGGCTTACTTTCAACAGTAAAAAACCAAATCAACAACGATGTTATTTCGGCAACGCACACGACTCCTGATGCTATTCAGTTAAATGCATTGCTTCGTCAGATGGTTGACAAAGGATGTACGCATTGCTTTATGGAAGTAAGTTCTCATGCTGTTGTTCAAAACCGTATTGCAGGAGTGCATTTCACAGGAGCGGTATTTACCAATATTACACATGATCACCTGGATTATCACAAAACGTTTGCAGAATACATAAAAGCAAAAAAAATGTTTTTTGATGGTTTGAGCAGCAGCGCTTTTGCACTTACCAATAAGGATGATGCAAATGGCGATGTGATGTTGCAAAATACCAGAGCACTAAGAAAGCGCTATTCACTGAGAGCAATGGGCGATTATAAATGCAGGATTGTTGAAAATCAATTTAGTGGTTTACTATTAAATATTGATGGCAGCGAAGTGTGGAGCAAATTAATAGGAAGCTTCAACGCATATAATTTACTAGCCGTGTATGCTACTGCTATTTTATTGAAAGAAGATAAGACAAATGTATTAACGACATTAAGTTCTCTTTCTTCTGTTGAAGGTCGTTTTCAGCATATCCGAACGGATGATGGTGTTATCGGAATTGTAGATTATGCACATACACCTGATGCTTTGGCCAATGTATTAAAAACAATCAACGATATACGTACCGGTAATGAACAGGTAATTACAGTAGTTGGTTGCGGGGGTGATCGTGATGCCGCGAAGCGCCCCATCATGGCAAAGATTGCATGTGATTTAAGTAATAAGGTAATTCTTACTTCAGATAACCCGAGAAGCGAAAGTGCTGAAGAAATTATCAAACAAATGCAAAAAGGAGTAGATGCTGTGAATCATAAAAAAACAATTGCAATAACGGATAGAAGCGAAGCAATTAAAACAGCTTGTTCTTATGCTAAATCAGGTGATATTTTACTGATTGCCGGCAAAGGGCATGAAAAGTATCAGGAAATAAAAGGAGTAAAACACCCATTTGACGATATGTTGGTGTTACAGGAAAATTTAAAACTATTTGAAAAATAATGTTCTACTATTTATTTGATTTTTTAGACAAACGTTTTGATTTTCCAGGAGCAGGAGTGTTTCAATACATCTCCTTCCGTGCGGCGATGGC
>DAORKB010000183.1:0-6882 GCA_035439365.1 Bacteroidia bacterium | reverse complement strand
TAAATTCCCGTCCTAATTTTTCAGACCACTACACTATTGTAAAACAGCTAAAATCTGATCCACCGGATGAATTCACTAAAGCTGCTTAAACAATTTAAAAATTTAAGAATCATGGAAATCAATTATTTTAAGAATTTCGGTAAAGGAAAAAAAAGAATCCAGACCGAAACAGATGAGTGTGTTATTTATACACGCGTGTCAAGTGCAAAGCAAATGGATGGTTTAAGTTTAGAAGTACAGCTAAAAGGAACCAATGAATTTGCGGAAAGGTACAAATTGACGGTAAGGGAATACTTTGGTGGTACTTATGAAAGTGCGGCAAGTGATGAACGCAAGGAGTTTCAGCGAATGATCACTTATATTAAGAATACCAAGTATAAAGTATCAAAAATTCTGGTTTACAGTTTAGAGCGCTTTTCACGCAATGAAAATTCCATTTGGCTGAGTTCACAATTGCGCAAACTAGGTATTGAAATAGTTTCTACTACACAGCCTATTGACACAACCAATCCTTCGGGTATCATGCAGCAGAAAATGCTGTTCATCTTTGGTGAATTTGATAATCAGTTACGCCGTCAAAAAAGCATGGCTGGAATAAAGGAACATCTTTTACAGGGAGAATGGTGTACTAGTCCACCTGTTGGGTTTGACATTATCAAGCACAACAAAGAACGCAAAATTGTAATCAATGAAACAGGTTTGATTATTAAAAAAATGTTTTATTGGAAAGCAAAAGAACGCCTGCCAAATGTGGAGATACAAAACCGCTTAAAAAGCTATAAACTGGAATATTCCTTAAGAAGAATTGGAGAAATACTCAGTAATCCTTTTTATTGCGGCAAGCTGGCACATAAGGCATTGGAAGGGGAACTGGTAGATGGCAAGCAGGAGAGATTAATTTCAGAAGCTATTTTCTTAGAAGCCAATAACATCATGGCTGAAAAGAAATTGGGCTTGCAAACCAAGAAGGAACGCCCTGAAATTGCATTGAAAAGGTTTATGAGATGTAGTAAGTGTAATCAACCTATGCGTGGTTATATTGCAAATGGATGGAATGTACCCTATTATAAATGCAACACCAAAGGCTGTAAATGTAACCGCAATGCAAATGAAGTAAACCGCCAATTTGAAAATATGCTGGAAGGGTTTAAAATTAATGAGGAGTATATGCCTTTGCTAAAGGAACAGTTGATTATTACTTTTCAGGAGCATAATGACAGTATACGGGAACAGGAAGGTGCAGTGAAGCGTCAATTGACGGATATTGACACTAAGCTGGAAAGACTGGAAGGAAGGTATATACTTGAAGAACTAACCGGAGAGTTGTATGCTAAATACAAAAGTAAATTTGAGAAGGAAGCGGAACAATTACGAGCTGAAATGAAGCAAAACAAAATTGAACTGTCGAAGATAGATGATTACATTTCTTATTCCCTGATGTGCTGCTATAACCTCAATAAAATGTGGTGCTCCGGGGACTATTACCAAAGGCAGGAACTGCAAAATGCACTATTTGAAGGCGGAATAGTGTATGACAGGGTAAAAGATGAATGTCGAGGTTTGCAGGCAAATGAATTTGTGTCCGCTGTGGCCCTATTATCAACTAATTTAGCTATCTTAGTACCCGAAGATAAAAAAAATATTCACTGGGCTTCCCTCCGCCCAGTTCGAGCGAAGTCGAGAACAAGTGTGGGTAAGCTTTAATGTGGTAATCTTGAGTATGGAGTTAATAACACGTTTGTTCCAGCGTAACATGCCTCGCTGGGTTATATTTTTTATCGATATGGGGATCTGTGTTTCATCCCTTGTATTGGCGTATTTGGTGCGTTTTAACTTCTCTGTGCCTCATGGTGAGCTTAATGGTATACCGCGTGTAGCCGGTCTTATTCTTAGTGTAAGAGCCATTAGCTTTTTTCTTTCCAAGACTTATCAAGGGATTGTAAAATTTACCGGTTCGGAGGATGCCCGACGAATATTTTTGGTAATTACGATGGGTAGTTTAAGTTATGTACTCATCAATACCATTACATTTAATCTTATCAATCGTACCTTCCCGATCCCTTTTTCCATTATCATAATTGATTGCATTGCTACCACTTTTTTCATGATTAGTTTACGGGTTATGTTTAAAGGATTATACCTGGAGCTTACCACCAAAGGGCGGGAAAAGAGAAACGTAGTAATTTTTGGAGCAGGCGATTCGGGTATCATTACCAAACGAGCATTGGAGCAGGATATGCTTACCAAATACAATGTGGTAGCATTTGTAGATGACGATGCAAATAAACAACGGAAGAAAATCGAAGGGACCAGCATTGTTGGTATCAAACAACTAGATGAATTATTGACCAACAAGGAAATTTCTACCCTGATTATTTCAGTTCAAAATTTATCACCACAACGTAAGCAGCAAGTAGTGGATATTTGCCTGAATCATGATATTACAGTATTGACTGTACCTCCGGTAACCAACTGGATAAATGGAGAGTTGAGTACCAAACAAATTAAAACATTACAGATTGAAGAGTTGCTGGAGCGTGATCCTATTCTGTTGCACAAGGAAAATATAAAACAGGAAGTTGCCGGAAAGGTTATTTTGGTTACCGGTGCAGCGGGTAGTATTGGAAGTGAAATTGTAAGACAGGTGATTCGTTTTTCACCCGCAAAAATTATTTTATTGGATCAGGCAGAGTCACCATTGTATGAAATGGAAATGGAGTTGCACGATAAGTACAAACAGCAAAAGTATACGGTTGTTATTGGAGACATACGAAATAAGGACAGAATGGAAAATGTGTTTCGCACGTTTCGCCCGGATATTGTGTTTCATGCAGCAGCCTATAAACATGTACCGATGATGGAGAACAATCCATCCGAATCTATTTTAACCAATGTATTTGGAACAAAGAACCTGGCTGATTTAGCTGTTCATTATAAAGTAGAAAAATTTGTGATGGTTTCTACCGATAAAGCCGTGAATCCTACCAATGTGATGGGGGCAAGTAAACGTGTTGCAGAAATATATATTCAATCATTGAATAAAAAATCATCCACAAAATTTATCACCACGCGTTTTGGAAATGTGCTGGGATCCAGTGGTTCGGTGATTCCCAGGTTTCGTCAACAATTGGAAAACGGTGGTCCGATAACCATTACACATCCGGAAATTACCCGTTATTTTATGACCATTCCGGAAGCTTGTCAGTTGGTTTTGGAGGCCGGAGCCATGGGTAATGGCGGCGAAATTTTCATATTTGATATGGGCGAATCGGTAAAGATTGTTGATTTGGCAAAAAAGATGATCAAACTTTCGGGACTGGTGCTCGACAAGGATATTAAAATTGTATTTACCGGTTTACGACCAGGTGAAAAATTGTATGAAGAATTGTTAGCGGATCACGAAAATACATTACCGACACATCATTCGCAGATTTTGGTTGCGAAAGTAAAAGAGTATGATTTTGATGAAGTGTCAACGGACGTTGGGGAATTGATTACACTGTTTGATTCGCAAAACAACAATTCCATTGTAAGTAAAATGAAAAAACTGGTGCCTGAGTTTAAAAGCAACAACTCGGTTTATGAGGAGCTGGATGTGAAAGAGTGAATTTTATTCGATAATAAACTAGCACGCATGAGAGATTCAATAACCGTTTCCCCACGTTCAAATGGTAAAAAAATATTTTAGAAATTGTGGTAATAATTTTTAACCTCACTAAATTCGAATTTCACTATGAACTCATTCCGTCATAAAACACCTATCCAAATCCGTTTCAAAGACATTGACCGTCTTGGTCATGTAAACAATGCTAATCACATCACCTATTTTGAATTGGCAAGGGTTGATTATTTCAATACTTTAATGGGTAGAGGCACAAAAATCGACTGGGATAATGAAAGTTTGATTTTGGCAAGAATGGAAATGGATTACAAACAACCTATTTTTCTGGAAGATAAAATTTCGGTGTATACCTGGGTTTCCCGGATGGGTTCCAAAAGTTTTGATATGAGTTGTTCCATCGTTAAAGAGATTGAGGGTGGAGCAGAAACAGAAGTTGCAAAAGGATTAGCAGTAATTGTTTGTTTTAATTATAAACTCAATCAAACAATTCCGATTCCGGAAGGATGGAAAGAAAAAATGTTGATGACCTCTTAATAATTGAATTTTTTTTATCTTGTCATAGTATTTATAGTTCGTATACTTCCTTTTTTTATTCATTAATTTATTCATTAATGGATTCGATTATTCATTTATTGGTTCAAGTTTATTTCATTAAGCATAACAGAATCTTAGCTTAATTATCTTTTATTGTTGAAAATATCCGGGAAGCAGGCTAATGGTTCACATTTTTCTGATGTTTCAAATACTGGTTAATTCAATGGCTATGACCGTAAAAGCAGACAATAAAGGATATTCTTTAAAACAGCAAGCTGTATTAAAGCTTTGGCCGGCAGCGTTTATTGGTGGGCTTGTCCTTATCCCTTCTTCATTTTATGTAAAAGATTATTATGCCGGAACACTGCAGAGCTTTAGTTTCACGATCATGCTGATCGCATTAATAATCTATTACAAATCAAAAAACACCTGGCTCATCAGTAATATTCTTGCCAGTTTGGGCCTGACTTTTATTCTTCCCTATATCGTTACGGGAGGTGTGGAAGGAACTGGGCTTTGGTTTTCCATCCCGTATGTATGTTGGGTGTTTTTTCTGAACGAACGAAAACCCGCTATTTTTTGGTTAACGGTGTATGCTGTTGTGGCAGGGATAATTACCTATTTATCAACGCTAGGGGTGATCACCATTGCCTATTCAAAAGTAGCCCTGTTATTTATGCTGATCATTTACCTGTTTACGTTTGTCTTTCTATATTTATTTGATCGGGTCCGGGATTCACAGGCACAACACTCAAAAGATGAAATTGAAGAACGAAGGAAATCAGAAGAACGATTGCAGTTGGCAAATGAACAACTGTTTATTTTCTTTAATCTAAATCCAGTTGCGACCTATATTGCCAGTAGCGATGATGAACGGTTCCGGTTTGTGAATAAAGCATTTTTGAAATTGTTCTCGTTAGAACCAAAAGCAATTATTGGAAAAACGGCTTTGGAAGCAGGAGTAATTTCAGCGGAAGAGCAAGAGCGTGTATTGAAACAGTTAAAAGCAAATGGGTCGCACCTGGCAGGATTTGAATACCGCGTGAACAATTGGAACGGTAAAAACCTGGATATTCTTGGATACAATGAACAGATCAAGCTGGATGAGAGAGACTATTATATTGGCACGATACAAAATATCACGGAGATTAAAGAAACAGAAGAAAAGTTGCGGAAGCTTTCTGAATTCCAGGATATCATGTTAAATGCAACAGACTATTCCATTGTAACAACAGATGCAGCAACCGGAATTGTTTTATCTTTCAATGCAGGTGCGGAGCGTATGTTAGGATATTCGGCTGAAGAAATCATTGGAAAAAATAATCCGGGAATCTATCATGATTTGAATGAAGTGGTTGCACGCGCAAAAGTATTATCAGAAGAGTTACAAATGGAAGTAAAACCTGGTATTGATGTTTTTCGCATAAAAACAAAACTTGGTTATAAATCGGATGTTCATGAATGGACAAATATCCGTAAAGATAAATCACGTATTACTGTGGAAATGGCTATTTCCCCGCTTAGAAACAAGGACAATGAGATTTTTGCTTACATAAGTATATCAAAAGATATTACAGAACAGAAAAAACTACAGGATGAACTGATCAAAGCAAAACAAATTGCTGAAGAATCGGTGATCCTGAAAGAAGCATTTTTAGCTAACATGAGTCATGAAATCAGAACACCAATGAATGCGATCATTGGGTTCACGGATTTGTTGCTAAAGAAAAAACTGCAGGCACAGGAGCTGGATTATGTACAGACGATAAAAAAATCCGGTGAGAATTTATTGCGCATCATCAACGATATTCTGGATGTTTCAAAGATTGATTCAGGTATGATGGAGTTTGAAGAGCATCCCATTAGTATTATGGAAATATTCAGTTCACTTCACATTATGCTTTCACATAAAGCAAAAGAAAAGAAATTGGAACTGAATTTTGATTTTGATAAAAAACTTCCAGGAACAATATTAGGCGATCCTACACGATTAACACAAATTATCCTTAACCTGGTTGGTAATGCACTTAAATTTACAAAAACAGGAGGCGTGGAAGTATATGCTAAATTGTTGAAAGAAAAGAGCGATGTGTACGATATTGAGTTTTCGGTAAAAGATACTGGAATTGGAATTGACAGTGATAAACTTCAATTTGTTTTTGAGCGTTTTAGTCAGGCAGAGTCGCACACCACGCGAAATTATGGCGGAACAGGTTTAGGGTTGAGTATCGCCAGGCAATTGGTTACCCTGCAAGGTGGCTCTATGAGTGTCACCAGTGTATTAGGAAAAGGATCCACATTCAGTTTTATCTTACCCTTTAAAAAAACAGATAAAATTTTTACAAATACACAACTGAATTATGATATACAAGATATTGAACAACTGAATAAGTTTAATATCCTTGTTGTAGAAGATAATCTGATCAATATTAAGTTTGTAAAAAGTTTATTCGCGAACTACAAAATAGAAGTGGATATAGCAGAGAATGGAAAACTGGCAGTAGAACAAATGAAACAAAAGGAATACGACCTGGTACTAATGGATATTGAAATGCCTGAAATGAATGGGTATGTAACTACATCTTTCATACGCCATGAGTTGAAAAGTAATGTTCCCATTATTGCAATGACAGCGCATGCAATGGCTGGTGAACAAGATAAGTGCCTGGCCTTGGGAATGAATGATTACATATCAAAACCTATTAATGCAAACCTTCTATTTGAAA
>DAORKB010000182.1:0-6927 GCA_035439365.1 Bacteroidia bacterium | reverse complement strand
GAAAATGATGAAGTAACGTATGATACACAAGAAGGTAAAAAAGGTCTGAATGCTATAAATGTAGCCTTAGTATAAAGGATGTAATTGAAAGTGATCTTCTTGTGAGATCACTTTTTATACTTCAAGTAGCGTCAAAGTAGTGTTTAGAGCCAGTGCGAGAGCGAGAGCAGAGAATAAAAAAATGCCCTCCACTGCTATAAGATGAAGGGCATTGCACCAGAGAGAGATACTAATACTAGTTAGTTTGAATGCGCTGTTTTTCTTCATCAGCTCCAGTGGTCCGTCTCATTTTACCCATTTTACCTTTACCAAATTTGTAGGATAGAGAAACGTTCACAACACGTGTATCTCTTCTTGATGTCCATCTTTCATTTACGTTATTAAATTTCGTAACACCACTTGGGTAATTTTTCCAGAACAAATCGTTCACATTAACAGTTAAAGTAAGTTGCTTTTTTAGCAAAAGCTTTTGCACACCTAACGTAAAATTATATTGGGTCCTGATTTCTGTAATCCCGTATATGGCTTTGTGATTGTACTGAAAGCCACACTCCATTGACAACCCTTCACGAATAAAAAAGCTATTGTTTGTGGTACCCGAAAAAGAAGGAGATGAATTATTGATTGGATTGTTATTGAGTACTCCCGTGTAAAAATTATAAAATGTTAAGAAGCTTGTATTGGTGGTCCACCAGGGCGCCAATTTTTTTGTGAAAATTAAATTCAACCCATAATAATTAAAATGATCAATATTAACAGTAGTTTGAACGGTTTTTTGAGTCACTTGATCCTGAAGCAATGCATCCATGATGTTGTGATTTGAAATACTATATGTAGGATTTAAAAACAGCATATTTTTGTAAGAATATGTAAATTCAAAATTATACGTATACTCAGGAACCAAATATGGATTACCCTCACTATAAGTTGTTGCGTCAATTAAACGTTTAAATGGATTCATTTGATTATACCCGGGGCGACCAATTCTTGTTCCGACATTGATATTGATCGAATGATTTTCATTCATTTTGTAGTCAATGAATGCTGTAGGGAAAATAAGCGGATAATTTTTATGAAATGTTTGCCCGTTTAAAACTTGTTTTCCATCTGCAATCGTTTGCTCACCGCGTAAACCCAATTGTAATGTTAATTTTTTGATGGTTTTGTTGAAATTAACATAAACCGCATTGATGATTTCAGAATACAGAAAGTGGCTGCTTCTGGTAGAATCAAAAATCAAATCATCGTTCATTTTGTCATAAAATTTTACATCATTATCCGAAGTTACATAACTCGATTTCCATCCCATTTCCAGTTTCGCATCATTTTTCAAAGGATGTGTATAATCCAGTTTTCCTGCAAATAAATTCAAAACACCACCTTGATCACCAACCAGGAAAGTTTGATCAGTAATTAAATTTTCGTTCGTAAACATGGTTGTACTGAATGCCTGTTTTGTGATGTTCCAATATTTTGCATAATCAACCGACGCAACCAATTCTTTACCGGTGGTGTCAAACTGTGTTCTCAATTCCGCGTTAAATGCATAATTGTACCAACGGTCTTTGGAGTTATTTGTGAAAGTTGAATGATTAATAGGATTGTAATCCTGATCCACTCTTCTGGTATTGGATGAACCCGTTGGATTAAATTTGTTTACAACACTGCTTCCAAGAACAGATAGCGTTGTATTTTTTGAAAGATAAAAATCGGCACCCAATCGTGGGTTGTGTGTTTGAAATGGAAATACGATATAATTATTTGTTTGAATGATGATGCTTGAATCAGGTCCGTTGGGAAATAACCGGTCTAGTGTGAGGTTATTAAATCCTTTACGCTTGGAGTAACTGTAATTCAGAAAAATATTGTACCACTTGTTTTTATAGTTTAAACTTAACGAGCTGTTAAATTTACCATAACGCCCTTGTCCATAACCTGCGGTTACATTCCCATTAAATCCTTGTTGACGGTTTTTCTTCATTACAATATTGATGATGCCCGCATTACCGGCAGCATCATATTTGGATGAAGGGTTGCTGATGATTTCAATTTTTTGAATGCTGTTAGAAGGGAGTCCTTTTAACATGTTGGCAAGATCCGATCCGGACAAACCAGTTTGCTTCCCATCAATTAAAATAATGACTCCCTGCTTTCCTTTTAAACTGATTTGATCATCCTGATTAACCAGTACACCCGGAAGTTTTTCCATTACTTCCATTACAGAAGAACCTGTCTGAACAATACTGTTTTCTACATTTACAACAAGCTTATCTGCTTGTCGCTCAATAAATGGCCGATCGCCCAATACAGTTACCGCACCCAATTCAGTGGTAGCAGGTTCTGTCATAAATGTACCTAAATCAATTGTTGGGGTTTCAGAAGAAACTGTAAATGTTTTGCTGTCTATCTTTTTAAAACCAATAACCTTAATTTGTACATAAAAATCCCCTGCTTTTACATTATCAAAAACAAATTCTCCTTTTTCATTTGTGATTTCACCTTTATATAAACTGGAGTCGTTTGCATTGTTTAATACAACTGTGCTAAATGGCTGTGGATTTTTTTTGTCATCAAGCAATATCCCTTTAATGGTACCACCATTGAATATCTTTGCTGATAAGGATAATACAGGGATGATGAAACAAAAGAGGAATGTAATTCTTTTCATAATGATTTATTTTATACAAAACTACTCCAACAATTTTCTGAATAGTTCGAAATTATGTTGAACGGTTAAATCTTAGATTTCGGTGGCACAACAATAGCATAATGCAATTGCTTATCAGAAGATACAAGTTGGAAAAAGAAATAATTTATTGAAAAACCTTGCTAAACGTAGATCGATAGATAAATGGATAAATAAATGGATAGGTGGTAAAATAGTTACATCAAATAAAAAATAAACCGATAACACATGGCTACATTTTTTTCTAAACTTAAAAATGCCTGGAGCCTTTACCAGCAAATTGATATGGAGCAACTATCAAAACTATCAACCAAGATAGATTTACCAGCGGTATTAAAAAATGTTGGAAAGATGGATGAACGACAATTGGCTGGTATAATGAAAATGTTAACTGCTGAGCACAAAGAAAAAAAACATCCTCCGGTTGATGGGGACTTTTATCAATTATCGGAAACATTGAATGATGAAGAACGAAGCATGCAATTGCAGGTTCGTTCTTTCATGGAAACGGAGATCAAACCCATTGTCAATGAACATTGGTTGGCAGGAACATTTCCTTATGAGGCCATACCAAAATTAGCAACACTCAATAGCTGTGGGATTACCTATAAAGGATACGGATGTGCAGGAAAATCATTTTTGATGGAAGGTATTTTAGCAATGGAAATGGCCAGAGTGGATACTTCTATTTCAACCTTTTTTGGGGTACAAAGCGGTTTGACGATGGGATCTATCTATCTGCTGGGTTCTGAAACACAAAAGCAGGAATGGTTACCAGCCCTGCGTGATTTTAAAAAAATTGGCGCCTTTGGATTAACGGAGCCAGAAGTTGGTTCGGCAACGGCCGGTGGATTAACAACAACAGTAAAGCGAGTAGGTGATGAGTGGATTCTAAACGGACAGAAGAAATGGATAGGTAATGCGACGTTTGCAGATGTAATCGTAATTTGGGCAAAGGATGAAAAGGATCAACACGTAAAGGGATTTTTGGTAAAAAAGGATACACCCGGATTAACAGTTGAAAAAATTGAAGATAAGATGGCCCTGCGTATTGTGCAGAATGGGTTAATTACTTTAAAAAATTGTAAAGTTACAGAAGCCGATCGCTTGCCATTAGCCAATTCTTTTAAAGATACGGCAGGTGTATTACGTATGACACGCGCAGGTGTTGCTTGGCAAGCTGTAGGTTGTGCACGTGGAGCATACGAAAATGCATTGAAGTATACCTTAAACAGAAAACAATTTGGGAAACCCATTGCTTCTTTCCAGCTCATTCAAAATCATTTAGTAGAAATGTTATCTAATTTAACAGCGATGCAAGCAATGGTATTTCGTTTATCCAATTTACAGGATGAAGGAAAGTTAACGGATGCACATGCTTCGCTTGCAAAGGTTTTTTGCAGTGCACATACACGTGATGTGGTGGCGAGAGCCAGAGAAGTAATGGGAGGCAATGGCATTTTAATGGAGTATGATGTGGCCCGCTTTGTTGCAGATGCAGAAGCGATTTATTCCTATGAAGGAACAAAAGAGATCAATACACTCATCGTAGGCAAAGCAATTACTGGCTTAAGTGCTTTTGTGTGAATTAAAAAGATATTCTTGCTACAAGCGCATTTGTCCATAAACGTATACCTGTACGAATAAGAATGTGTCCATCATCCATATTGTTGGAAAAATTATAACGAGAAGTACCGGTTCTTACTTCCAGTTCCATGGAATTTTTTTTAGTCAAGTCGAAATTTACACCCAATCCTCCCATTAATCCAAAATTTGCTGTAGTAACGGAAGTGTTTTTCGAATCAGCATAGTCTGTTACTGTTTCATGTTGAGCATTGCTTCCTTCCCCTACAGTTCTGTCGTAAGTAACATATAACCCATCGAATTGAGGTTTCAGGTTTATTCCGACGCATAATCCGGCATTTGCAAAAAACTCTCTTTTGGAGTTATATCCAAACCCTCTTCTATACATAATCGGAACAGATAATTTATTCATCGTAATGCTAAAATTATCTGTTTTAAAAGTATATCTGAAATAGCTTATTTCTACTTGAAAAGAATTTTTACCATACTTGTTCAAATTACAGAAAATGCCGGGAGATACATTAAAAATATAAAAGCCTGTTTTAGCGGAGTTTCGAATACCAGGAAAATTTGTTCTGAGCAGTTGAGGCTGGGAGAATAGTGTAGGAACAAGCTCATGATAATACTCATAGATTTGAACGGAAGAGCCCAGACGTGTTTTTGAGCTATTGAACCCAAGTACTGCGCCATAATTTATTCTCAGCTTCCGATGAACAACTTGTTCTTTTTTTATAGGATAAAGTGTATAAGATTTTTGTGTTGTTTCATGGTATTTTTTTACAATTGCAATAAGTGATTTTCTGTTTAACTGTGTCTGTTGTATTTCTGATACAAGTGAAGGAGCATCCTGCATCAAAAACCGTAATACCCCTTTGTACTTTTCCGATTTTTTTGTGTATGAAATTCCATTCTCAATATAGGATACATCATCGTTTGTTAATTCGCTTATCGCGTTTTCCTTTTCAATATAATAACGATGAAATCCTTTGTAATTCATGTAATACAAGTTCAACGTACTTCCTGTTACGAGATATTCAAGAAAATAAAAAGAAGCTACACTTTCTGCGGTAATAATTTTTGAAACAAAATGGATATTGTGGTCAAATCCATAAGCTTTTAATTGTGTGGCCTGGTAATCGGTTACAGCTGAAGCCGAATCTTTTTTAAAGTTACAGGCGGAGGCGTTGTGCATAGATGCACCATCATCAACCCAACCATGAATCGTATCTGTACTTTTTGGTAAAATGATGTACCCTTTTTTAAAATCATGCTGTGCAAGAATAGTGATAGAAAGAAATAAAAAGGAAAAAATTATTGAGACTTTAAATACAGAATTCATAATATGGTTAATTAAGTGGCAAAGATAAGGTAGCTGAATAGAATGATATATGTCGCATGAGAATTTTTAGCAAAAGGTTAGGTTTATAAGATTATCGGTAAGGAAAATGCATAGCGGTTATTTAATAAAACGTGAATACTGTTTTTCGCGTGTAATGAACTGATAAACAATTCCTCCATTCGCGTAAAAACCTTCTACATTTTTAAAGTTTAACTCAGTGATGACATATAGTTTTGATACAATTTTTATTTTTAATCCACCTCCCATGTTGAAACCAATTTTGAATTCTTTTTCACGATCATTCCAATAGACGCCATTATTCTTTATATACATCATCCCGACCCCCATATAAATATAAGGAGTAATACTTCCGCGAGTGGCCTGAAATTTAATTCCAAGTGGATAAATACTTAGTATTTGACTATGAAAAAAATAATAACCATTGTAGTAAGTGTCATCCATCTTACGAAATCTGTTAACTTTTGAATAAGAAATGCCTTGGGTGAACGCAACCCTTCTTGTATGCTCAATCGGTGTGTAATCAATGAACGCACTCAAACCGTAGGCGCCATAAAGCATACGATCTCTACTAACAGGTGGAGCAATCAGACGTGTTCCTCCAAGCACACCAAATGCTATTTGTACTTGCTCTTTGTATCGATGCGTTGGAAATCTATCCTTATAACTCAAATCGTATTTTTTTACATGCCGTATTATTTTCTTTGTAGAGTACTTGAAATTGTCTTGTTTTACTGAATCATTCGGAGAATCTTTTTTGACAAGAGCAATGTGTTGTAAATATTTACGATCAGATGAAAAGACAGACGTACCATCTGACCCAACAGCTTCGTACATTTCCGGTTTTTTAAGATGAACCATTTTTCCGGTTGTCTGATTTTTTAACAAAAGTTCTGTTTCTTTTCTTGCCCCTTCAATTATATAAGCCAATATCTTCCCTGTTAAAATTCGTTTGGCAAAGTATTCCACTTCTACGCTATCTTTTATAATAAATTCTTTAACAGACAATTTTTCAAAAATGCGTCCATTGTTAAAACCAAATTCTTTCAATTGAGCACGTTCGTATTTTACCAACTTTGAATTGTCTTTTTCTTTAGCGAAAAAAATAAATTTAACCAACTCTTCATCTACGTTTTCTTTAATAAAACCTCGCAATGTATCATTTTGATTGGTGATGACATATCCCGGTTTTAAGAGTTGTGAGAAAGTATAGTTAGGCAGAAGTATACTAATTACAAGTAGTAATGCGCTGTAAATTTTCATTTAAATAATTTTTGGCAAAAGTCGAGATATTTATTGA
>DAORKB010000181.1:0-6978 GCA_035439365.1 Bacteroidia bacterium | reverse complement strand
TCGATTAAAATCTCCTTCGCCATTTTCATCGGTACGCTGATGTATTTCTTTTCCATGTACGCAAGTATTTTATCCAACACTTCTTTCGATCCGGCATCAAGACCTTCCAATTCTTTTGCAAACACACCATTAGCAGTTTCGCGGATTGCCTTTATTTTTTCAGGAACCTCGCTCATCGCTAACTCTACTTTACGTGTGCGGATGATTTGTTTAAAGTCCTCTATATTTTTTTCTACAATTACTTTGCAAGCTTCTAATTCCTGTTCACGGGCCAGAAGGTTTTCTTTTGCAACTTCCTGCAGATTATTGATGGCAATTAAATTAATATCGTAGCTGTTTAAAATTTCTGCATCCAAATCATTTGGAATAGCCAAATCAATAACTACCTTTTTGCTGTGATCGTTTCCAACCAGCGACGTATAGATTTCCTTTGTGATCACACTTCCCGAAGCACCAGTACACGTAACGATGATATCAAACCCTTCTTTGTAATTTGTTAACTCAGTTAAAGGATATGCTTTTCCTTTTAACTCAGCAGCTAATTTTTGTGCATTTTCGAGTGTACGGTTAAAGATGGTGAAGTTGCTGTATTGATGCTTTTTTAAGTATTTGGCCATGGTGCTGTTGGTAATACCAGAGCCAATAATTAAGAAACGGGCATCTTGTTTAACATTTAATGCACGAAGTTTACGGTAAGCTAAAGACACCACAGAAACCGGATTTTTTGCAATATTGGTGTGTGTGTATACTTCTTTGGCTACTTCTATTGTTTTTTTGATGGCCAGACGAATCAAATCTCCTGTAATACCAATTGTATTGCAAGTTTCGTATGCATTTCTAACCTGAGTGATGATTTCACGTTCACCCACAACAAGCGAATCGATGGAAGAAGCTACGTAGAATAAGTGACGCAATGCATCATCCCCGGTAAACACCTGTGCTGTCTCAACGGCCCAGTTAAGCTGTGCGGTTGTCCAGGTTGGATCAAATGCTGCGAAGAAATTATTAAGAAAAGGGGCGTCAATATTTTGGGAAGTAGAAAGGATAAATTCAACACGGTTGCAGGTTGATAAATAGAACAGTTCATCCAATGCAGCAGCCTTTTTCAAGGCTTCCAGGCGGCTTTTAAGAGCATCTTCCTGAATGTGCAATTTGCCAATATCATTTAAATTGGCAGTTTTATGCGTAAAAGCTATTATTTTAATTCTCTCCACAGCGGTAATTTAACTGTAACAAAGGTCTTATATAAACCCGTTCATTCTGTCACGGAATTGTCAGAAATTAATAATTTAGAACCAATTCAAATAAGGAAGTCTTAAAAATAGCTGTTCTTTGATTTTTCATTACAAAATAAGAAATTTCAAGGATTTTGAAGTTTGGTTATTTGTTTTGATCCCCGAGGGAACCATAAGTAAAACCCCTTTTTTGTCAAAAAACAACAGTTCATCGGTAGTTTTCAACATTTTATTTGTGAATTATTTTGCGGGGAATAAAAATGTGCTTATCTTCGCGTCCCGTTTTAAGGAAAAATGGGCATTGTTAAGTATATAATTTAATACCTAAAATAAGTGGAATCAATCAGTTACAAAACAGTTTCAGCTAACAAGGCAACTGTCAGCAAAGAATGGGTTTTAATAGATGCAGAAAACGAAACATTGGGTCGTTTGGCTTCTAAAGTAGCCTATATTTTAAGAGGAAAAAACAAAACAAATTTTACTCCTCATGTAGATACAGGTGATAACGTGGTGATCATCAATGCAGAAAAGGTAAAATTAACGGGTAACAAAGAAGAGGAGAAAGAATATGTTCGTCATACTGGGTATCCAGGAGGGCAGCGTTTTGCAACTCCTAAAATATTACTGGCTAAAAAACCAACGGAAGTAATTCGTATGGCGGTTAGCGGTATGTTGCCAAAAACAAGATTAGGAGATGCGTTGCGTCGTAATGTATATATTTATGCAGGAACGGAGCACCCTCACACTGCTCAACAACCAAAAGAAATCAAATTAAACTCAATCAAATAATAATTAATCTTAATGGAAGTAGTAAATACTCTTGGTAGAAGAAAAACCGCTGTAGCACGTGCATATGTGCAAAAAGGAAGTGGCGAAATTATAATCAACAATAAAGATTATAAAGCGTACTTCACAACATCCGTTTTACAATACAAGATCAACCAGGCTATGCAGATTACAAAAACTGCTGGCGAACTGGATGTGAAAGTAAATGTAAAAGGGGGCGGGGTAACAGGCCAGGCAGAAGCTGTTCGTTTAGCGATTGCCCGTGCTTTAGTAGAAATGGATGCAGCTCACAAGCCGCTGTTAAAAGCAGAAGGTTTAATGACACGTAATCCTAAAATGGTTGAACGTAAAAAGCCTGGTCAGAAAAAGGCGAGAAAACGTTTCCAATTCAGCAAGCGTTAATATTATTTGGTATTGCAACACGGTTTGGTCCGTTTTGCAATATCTTTTTAAATATCAATCGACATCTATCAAAAAAAGTATTAATAATTTAACAAGGACGAAATGTCATCAAGAACAAATTTTAATGAATTACTAGAGGCCGGATCTCACTTCGGTCACTTAAAAAGAAAATGGAACCCAGCAATGGCTCCATATATCTTTACTGAAAAGAACGGTATTCACATTATAGACTTAAATAAAACGGTAGTTAAAGTTGATGAAGCAGCAAATGCTTTGAAACAAATTGCAAAATCGGGTAAAAAGATTTTGTTTGTAGCTACTAAAAAACAAGCAAAAGACATTGTTGCAGAAAAAGTAAAAGCTGTAGGAATGCCTTATGTTACAGAACGTTGGCCAGGTGGTATGCTTACCAACTTTGCAACAATCCGTAAAGCTGTTAAAAAAATGGCGACCATTGATAAAATGGGAACTGATGGAACATTTGATAATATCTCTAAAAAAGAGAAATTACAAATCTCCCGCGTTAGAGCTAAATTAGAAACCAACTTAGGAAGTATCGTTGACCTAAGCCGCTTACCTGCAGCTTTGTTCATTGTTGATATTTCAAAAGAACATATCGCTGTTGCTGAAGCAAAACGTTTAAACATTCCAACATTTGCAATTGTTGATACCAACTCTGATCCTACAGCTGTTGATTATGCAATCCCGGCAAATGATGATGCTTCTACTTCTATCTCTTTAATTACTGGTATTGTTACCAAAGCAATTGAAGAAGGATTAGCAGAGCGTAAAGTGGATAAAGAAAATGCTGCTGCAGAAGAAAAAGAAAGCGGAAAATCATCCCGTGATGAGGCAGAGTCACTTGCAAAAGGAGCAAAATTCAAAGCATCCGATGACGATGCAGGAGAAGCTAAAAAGCCAGGTGGAGCAGGAAAAAAACCAAGAAGAAAAGTTAACTAATTATAAAGAAAAACGTCCCGACTAAAACCGGGACATTTTTTAATCCCATAAAACATGACAACAATGGCTATCACAGCAGCTGACATAAACAAGCTAAGACAAATGACCGGAGCCGGTATGATGGATTGTAAAAAAGCATTAACCGAAGCTGAAGGCGATTTTGAAAAAGCAATTGATGAATTGCGCAAAAAAGGACAAAAAGTAGCTGCTAACCGTAGCGACCGCGATGCAAAAGAAGGATTGGTTGTTGCAAAAACAACTGCTGATAACAAACGCGGTGCTGTATTGGTTGTTAACTGCGAAACTGATTTCGTTGCGAAAAACGAAGATTTCGGAAAATTTGTAAATAACATTTTGGAAATTGCCATTGCAAAAAATCCAAAAAATGTTGAAGAATTACAAGCATTGGCTTATGATAACAACATCAGCATTGCTGATAAATTAATTGAACAAACAGGTGTTATCGGTGAAAAAATTGCTTTATCAAAATATGAAGTAGTTGAAGCACCTATCGTTGTAGCTTACAACCACCCGGGTAACCGTTTGGCAAACATTGTAGGATTTAGCTCTGCAAGCGTAAAACCAGAAGTTGCAAAAGATGTGGCAATGCAAGTAGCTGCTATGGCTCCAGTAGCTGTAGACAAAGCGGATGTAGATGCTGAAACCATCCAACGCGAAATTGAAGTTGGTAAAGAACAAGCACGTGCTGAAGGTAAACCAGAGGATATGCTGGAAAAAATTGCTCAAGGTAAATTGGTGAAATTCTACAAAGAATCTACATTATTAAACCAGGAGTTTATTAAAGATAACAAAAAGACCATCGCTCAATATTTGAACGATTCTGAAAAAGGTTTAACTGTTACCGGATTCAAACGAATCGCTTTAGCTTAGTTATTTTATTTAAAGTCCCGATTAAGTCGGGACTTTTTTTTTTCATCCGCCGAAGCTTTCTTGCACGTGCTTCGGCTTTGTGGGAAGAAAGCGAAGGAGGAGTGCGTCAGGTAATTAGAAATGATAAAAGATACTCTATTAAACAGCCCTCTCTAAAATATTAACTTATAACCCTCTTACATGAAATATAAACGTATACTTTTAAAACTTAGTGGTGAATCCCTGATGGGGAACAAACAATTTGGAATTGATAACAAACGCCTGGCACAATATGCAGAACAAATCAAAGAGATTGTAGATATGGGCATTCAAGTAGGTGTTGTTATTGGTGGTGGAAACATTTTTAGAGGTATACAGGCCGAAGAAGGCGGAATGGACCGCGTTCATGGCGATTACATGGGAATGCTTGCTACCATGATCAACTCTATGGCGCTACAATCGGCCTTAGAAAAAGCCGGTGTAGAAACCCGCTTACAATCGGCTATCAAAATGGAGCAAATCTGTGAGCCATTCATCCGTCGTAAAGCCGTTCGTCACCTGGAAAAAAACCGTGTGGTCATTTTTGGTGCCGGAACCGGTAATCCATACTTTACAACAGATACAGCTGCTACCTTACGTGCCATTGAAATTGAAGCTGATGTGGTATTGAAAGGTACCCGTGTGGATGGTATTTATACCGCAGACCCTGAAAAAGATAAGTCAGCTACAAAATACAATACCATTTCTTTTGAAGAAGTGTATGCTAAAGGATTGGAAGTAATGGATATGACCGCCTTTACGCTCTGTAAAGAGAATAACCTTCCAATTATTGTATTTGACATGAACAAACCAAATAACCTGAAGAATTTAATGCAAGGCCAGGAAGTGGGAACCCTTGTTGAATTTTAAATTTCGTTTTTCATAACAAAAAAATTACATTTGTCAACCTATGCTGAGCTTCCGTTGATGAAGTCAGCTGAAGCAGAATTAATTCAAAAATTATGAACGAAGACATTCAATTTATATTAGATGAAACGACAGAACAGATGGATAAAGCCGTATCCCATTTGGAAGCTGAATTGGTAAAAGTACGTGCAGGAAAAGCAAGCCCAACGATGTTGGAAGGTGTCTCTGTAGATTACTATGGAACACGTACACCATTGAACCAGGTTGCTAACATCAATACAGGTGATGCCCGTTCATTGGTTGTTCAACCTTGGGAAAAAGCGATGCTTACTCCTATTGAAAAAGCTATCATGGCGGCCAACCTGGGTCTGAATCCACAGAATGATGGAGTGTTGATCCGCATTTTGGTTCCTGCATTAACCGAAGAGCGTCGTCGTGATCTTGTAAAAAAGGCTAAATCTGAAGCCGAAAATGCGAAAGTGAGTTTACGTACCATCCGCAAAGACGCCATGGAAAGCTTGAAAAAACTTCAAAAAGACGGAACCCCGGAAGATGAAGTAAAGGAAGGAGAAACAAAGGTTCAGCAATTAACAGATGCCTATGTTATAAAATGTGATAAACATTTAGAAGTAAAAGAAAAAGAAATTATGACTGTATAAATATTCGATATTATTCAATATTTTAAAAAGCTTCGCGTTGACCGTGAAGCTTTTTAATTTTATAAAAGTTTTAATATGAAATTCATTCACTTCCTTACTTTCTTTTTATACGCTACTAACCTAATAGGGCAAATTAAAAATAAAGGTTTAGTACCCCTACTCCCACAGTAAAAAAATACAGAGCTGAATTCACAAAGGTGATTAAGAAAAATGCCATTTACGCTGATTCATTAAATTGGGCTATAATATCAAAAGAGCTGAATGATCTTTCAAAAGGGCTGAAAACAAAAGAAGATGCACATATACTGATTCAACATGTATTATCCCATCTTCGCACCGCCGGGGATAATCATTCCTTCCTTTTAAATAGCGAAGATGCAAAACAAAATGCTATAAAGAATACAGATGGTCGTGTACCTTATGGCAAACTACTTGAAAATAATATAGGCTATATTTATGTCCCTGGTTTTAGCTCCATGAATGATACTGCAGGTTTGCACTTTGCAACAAAAATTCAATCCATCATCGAAGAACAAGAGAAAGCTAACGTTAAAGGTTGGGTAATTGACTTACGCGAAAATACAGGTGGCAATATGTATCCCATGATTGCAGGCCTTGGGCCATTGCTGGATGAGGGCACTTTAGGTAATTTTATTCGCCCTACAAAAAAAACTTCTTCCTACTGGTTTTATGAAAAAGGTAAAGCGGGTGGAAAAGAATCAACTGTTCTCAGAATTAAAAATCCTTATTTATTGAAAACTAAAACTCGTAAAGTTGCTGTTTTAATTGGTGGTCAAACAGCAAGCAGTGGAGAGATGACAGCAATTTCTTTTATTGGGCAGCGCAACGTTCTTTTATTTGGCGAAAAAACAGGAGGCTATACAACTGGAAACAAAGGGCACAAACTCTCGGATGGTTCCTATTTATTCATTGCCGGCAGTTTTGTTTCTGATAAAAATAATAAGAGAATCATTGGCTCCCTTCAACCTGATATTTTAGTAGATAGCAAAGAAGATGGTAAAATATTTTCTGTTGCGATAGAATGGCTTTTAAAGTAAATAGCGATAAAAAACTATTCGTAATTTAATCTGTATTTTAATTTATTCGCATAGTCTCTTCCCAATCTATTTCCATAATCTTCATATGCTTTTTTAGCCCAG
>DAORKB010000180.1:0-6993 GCA_035439365.1 Bacteroidia bacterium | reverse complement strand
AGAGAAAAACTCTGGTGCTTTTGATCGTTCTGTTTTCTTTTCAATTTTAGCGATAACAGGTGCCGTATTTTGCTTTGGTTCAATAATGCTCGAATCAATAAGTGTTTGCGATTTTGTGTTTGTTAAATCAGACCCAAGGGTTGTCGCAGCAACACTCGTTTCATCCTGTCGAGCAGTTGTGTTGATTAGGATATCTGCAGTTGGTATAGGAAGCAATTGTTGTTTATTGGTGGGTTTTTTATTGCGTTTTTTCTTTGTTGCTGTTGCTACGTTTGCTATATAAACTGTAGCAGAGGATGGTTGCTCTGCTTGTAATGTTGCTGTTGCAGGAGTTTGTACAGGTGTCGTATTTTTGTGCTGAACAACAGGATTATTAAAATCAGTAGTTGTTCTAAACATAAAAAACAATCCGATAATAATAGCAACAGCAGCTGCCGCAGCTGAAACATAATAAAATAGTGGAACCACTTTTCGTTCCTTGCGTTTTAATTTTTGTTTATCTGCAAATACAATGGAAGAATCGGTAGTTGATCGAGTTTGTTGGTATAGAACAAATTCTTTTCTTAATTCAGCATTTTGTGCAAGTTTCTTTTCAAATTGTGTTTGTTCTTTCTTGCTTAGTAAACCTTCTATGGACGAAATCAATAACTGATCGTTTTCAGTGAGTTGTTTCAATTCCTGTTTGTTTTCGAAAACAACAGCAGGATCGGGCTGTAATTTTATTTTTTCAAACAATTTAAACTCTTCCAGAAATTCAGGATGTTCGGTTAAAAATGTTTGAAGTAAAATAGATTCATTTGCATCCAGATTGCCTTCAATGGCACGTATAAAATAATCTTCCCGATTATCTTGGGTAATATTTTTTTTTAAGGATTCTTTGTTTTCAAAAACGGTGGAAGGGAAATCCTCGAGTGTTACATTCTCAAAATCATCCAGTTCTTTTTTTAATTCGGGGTGCTCAGATAAAAACAAGAACAGATCAGCCACCTCTTGTGGAGAAAGGTTTCCTTCATGGTAATCCAGGAAGTAGGCTTCGTAGTTATTTTTGTTAATATTCATGCTTTGTCCGCCGTAGTTTCAACGTAGGCGGGATGTTTAAGTTAATATTTTAAATTACATTTTCCATAGCCCCAATATAATTCTTCAACAATGCTCTGGCTCTAAAGATATAAACTTTTACCTGGGATTCATTTAATCCGGTTATTTCACCAATTTCTGCATAACTGTAACCTTCGTAGTCGCGAAGCAAAATAAGTGATCGTTGTGTGTCCGAAAGTTTTGTTAGTGCCTCATCCAATACTTCCTTTAAATCACTGTATTGTCTGCTATGGCTCAGTGTAAGTTCACGGGTTGCAGTTAACTCTGTTTGGCGCTTATCTCTTCTGATCCGGTCGATCATCGTATGATAGGCGGTGGTAAACATATAGGATTTAGCATTGGTACTGGCTACATCCGATACTTTGACCCATAGTTTTTCGTAGGTATCTTGCACTACGTCACGCGCTTTTTCTTCATCCTTCATATTTTTAAGTATGAAGCGATAAAGCTGATCGGCATATAAATCAACGGTTTTGTTGAATTCTTCTACTGTCATAAAAGCGCTTTTTGAGCAATTTTCGACCCTAAGACGATAGGGTCAGGATAAAGTTACAACAAATTAAAAAAAATCCGATCTCATCCTCCAAAGGAAAAACCCCCAAAAATAAACAGGAAATCAAGCACCCTATAAAAACAGCGTTGAATGTGTAAAGACAAAGCACGAAAACGTTGGTTTTCGTGCTTAAAAAGTAATACAATCAAAAATAATAACCCTGAATATGGATAATAAAAAGTAATCGTAATCGAATTATGATTTAAAAGGTTTAATCATTCAGTTTTAACACCGCCATAAATGCGCTTTGTGGGATCTCAACATTTCCTACCGCACGCATTCGTTTTTTACCTTCTTTTTGCTTCTCAAGAAGTTTACGTTTACGGGAAATATCTCCCCCATAACATTTAGCGGTTACATCTTTTCGGATTGCTTTAATGGTTTCCCGGGCAATAATTTTAGCACCAATCGTTGCCTGAATAGGAATTTCAAATTGCTGACGAGGAATTAATTCTTTTAATTTCTCGCACATTTTCTTTCCGAAGTCATATGCATTATCGCGGTGAATAAGTGATGATAGGGCATCCACCGGTTCACTGTTTAGCAGGATATCCAGTTTTACTAAAAGACTCGGACGATATTCCAGGGGTTGATAATCAAATGAAGCATATCCTTTTGAAACGGTTTTTAAGCGATCATAAAAATCAAATACGATTTCACCCAATGGCATATCAAACATTAACTCAACCCGATCGGTAGTTAAGTATACCTGATTGGTAAGTTGTCCACGTTTGCTAATACACAAGCTCATGATGGAACCCACATATTCGGATTTGGTGATAACTTGCGCTTTGATGTATGGTTCTTCAATACGATCCAGTTTACTTGGATCCGGAAGGTCAGATGGGTTATTTACAACAACTTTTTCTCCTTTAGAGGTAAATGCATAATAAGACACATTGGGAACGGTTGTAATAACAGTCATATTAAATTCACGTTCCAAACGTTCCTGGATAATTTCCATGTGTAGCATTCCTAAGAAACCACATCGAAAACCAAATCCAAGAGCAGCAGATGATTCAGGTTCCCAGGTTAAAGATGCATCATTCAATTGAAGTTTTTCCATTGAATAACGGAGTTCTTCAAAATCTTCGGTATCTACCGGATATATCCCTGCAAATACCATTGGTTTCACATCTTCAAATCCCTGAATACCTTCTAAACAAGGGTCAGCAACAGTGGTAATGGTGTCACCCACTTTTACTTCTCTGGCATCTTTGATTCCGGAAATGATATAGCCCACATCTCCTGTTTTTACAACATTTCTTGGTTCTTGTTTCAAGCGAAGCACACCAATTTCGTCGGCATTGTATTCTTTTTCTGTGGCCACAAATTTTACTTTGTCACCTTTCTTCATGGTTCCGTTGATAATTTTAAAGTAAGCAATGATACCACGGAATGAATTGTATACGGAGTCGAATATAAGTGCTTGCAAAGGAGCGTTTGGATCGCCTTTAGGAGCTGGTACACGCTCTACAATGGCTGCCAATATATCATGAACACCCATGCCTGTTTTACCGGATGCCGGAATAATTTCTTCCCGTTTGCATCCCAATAGCTCTACAATTTGATCCTTCACAGCTTCTGGTTCAGCACTTGGTAAATCAATTTTATTCATCACGGGGATAATTTCCAGGTCGTTTCCAAGGGCCAGGTATAGGTTGGATATGGTTTGCGCCTGAATACCTTGTGCAGCATCTACAATAAGTAAGGCGCCTTCACAAGCAGCAATGGAACGGGAAACTTCGTAGGAAAAATCAACGTGACCAGGTGTATCAATCAGATTTAATACATATTTTTTACCATTGAGCTCATAATCCATTTGAATAGCATGACTCTTGATCGTAATCCCACGCTCTTTCTCCAGATCCATGTCATCCAGCACCTGTGCCTGCATATCTCTTTTATTAATGGTATTGGTATATTCAAGTAAGCGATCGGCAAGTGTACTTTTTCCGTGATCAATATGTGCAATAATGCAAAAATTTCTAATGTTTTCCATTCGGGTCTTTTCTTAAAAGGACTGCGAATTTACTAAAATTTGGGGATTTATCACAGGGATATTCTATACATAATTTGGTTTTTAATGCAGCAAAGCGTTACTTTGCACCCTTTACTAATTAAACCTGTAAGTTTAAATTTGCATTATGAATTGGCCCGTTTCCTTTTTTGGGAGTTACTGATAAGGAAAATTAGGCGAATCCCTAAGCATATAAAGAAAAATGTTCTCTTATGAAAGTTGTTGATCACATTAAGCAAGCTAGTTCTACGCTCTTTTCTATTGAAATCCTCCCTCCGTTAAAAGGAAAAAGCATACAATCAATTTATGAAGGAATAGACCCCTTAATGGAATTTAAGCCATCGTTTGTGGATGTTACGTATCATCGTGAAGAATATATTTATAAAAAAAGAGATAGTGGTTATCTTGAAAAAGTGAGTATCCGAAAACGTCCTGGTACCGTTGGTATTTGTTCGTCCATTATGAATAAATATAAAGTTGATACAGTTCCTCATATTATCTGTGGTGGTTTTAGCAAAGAAGAAACCGAGAACGCATTAATTGATTTACACTTTTTAGGAATTGATAATGTGCTAGCATTACGTGGTGATTCAATAAAAAATGAGCCTGAGTTTGTCCCAGATCCTAAAGGGCATGCCTATGCAATTGATTTGGTGAAACAAATTGCTTTGATGAATAAAGGAACATATATTGAAAATGATTTGGCTGATGTAGCACCTACTAACTTTTGCATTGGTATTGCCGGATATCCTGAAAAGCATTTTGAGGCTCCGAATATGTTTTCGGATATGCGTCATTTGAAATCTAAAATTGATGCAGGAGCAGAGTATGTCGTAACACAAATGTTTTTTGAGAATAAAAGTTATTTTGAGTATGTGAAAAAATGCAAAGAAATGGATATTCACGTTCCGATTATTCCAGGACTTAAAATTATGACCACAAAAAGACAAGCAACGATCCTGTCAAAAATTTTCAAAATTGATATTCCACAGGATTTATTGATAGAAGTGGAAAAATGTAAATCGGATAAGGATGTGAAAGAAGTAGGTATTCAATGGTGCATTCAGCAATCAAAAGAACTGATGAAAGAAAAGGTTCCTTGCTTGCACTATTATACGATGGGAACCTCTGAAGTAACAAGAAGAGTAGCTAGTGCAATCTTCTAACAGTTACACGAAACAGAAAAAGCTCAGCAAAATACTGAGCTTTTTTATTTAGTACCCATACTTGAAATATTTAAATACCAACGCCCTTTATACTGCTCGTATAAATATCCTTTTTGTATTATATTGTGATAAGAAGAATTTTTTATGCGCATTAAGCATACGGGTTGGTTAGCGTAAAAAGGATTAAGGTAGACGTTGCAATCATTATCAACGCTTAATACATAAAAGTCATACTTTCTAAACGTCTCAATGTAATTGGATAGTTGAGCATCTGTAAAATAATCTTCGATACCGGCCTTTGCCAACATGGAATGATCTATTTCCATAATGCGTTTTTTTACAAGGTCATATGTTATTATATATGCGGGAAGATTGCTATTTGTTTTTATAAGAATATAAATGGCTTTGTTGGCGCTTTTGCTTTTAAGCGTAATGGAAATGTTCTTGAACTGAACAAAATCTTCATTTTCAAATGCTGCAATGAATTGATCAATATCAGAGGGTGTTCTATTATTATTTAAGCAACCACTTACAAATGGTAAAAGAGACATAATTGTAATTAAACGCAGCATGAATCCGAATATATTGGTTAAAGGAATATATACAAGTATAAGGCATTTACATTGCTTGTATGTTAAGAGGGAGTGTAATCTTTTAGGTCACTTATCAAGCGGTAATATTCCTTATCTAACGGTAAACAGGAGTGAAAAATAGGAAAAGAATATTACACTTATCGTTTCATCAATTTATGGATGTATTTTCCTAAAATGTCAAATTCCAGGTTAACAACAGATCCTTGTTGAATGTGTTTAAAATTGGTGTGTTCGTAGGTGTAGGGAATGATGCAAACCGAAAAGGCAGCGTCTTGTGAATTAACAACCGTAAGGCTTACACCATTTACGCAGATAGATCCTTTTTCAACGGTAATGTTGTTGGTTTTGCTATCATAGTTGAATGTATATATCCAGCTGCCATTTGCTTCTTCAACCGATACACAGGTTGCAATTTGATCAACATGTCCCTGAACGATATGGCCATCCAGCCGATCTCCAAGTTTCATGCAACGTTCGAGATTGATGAGGTCATTCATTTTAAGAGTGCCCAGATTTGTTTTTTGAAGGGTTTCATCAATGGCTGTTACCACATATACCTCATCATGAATAGAAACAACAGTTAAGCAAGCACCATTGTGTGCGATACTTTGATCAATTTTTAATTCGTTCGTGAAAGATGATTGAACACTAATGTGAAGGTTGCCCTTTTCTTTTTTTAAATCAACAACTTTTCCAATTGATTCGATGATACCTGAGAACATAAATTATTTTTGTGGTCCGCTTGGTTCTTTAATAAGTTCAATAAAGCCGTGTAATTCACGCGGTACGATACCTCTTAATTTTATTTCATTAACCGTGCAAATGTAATAATAGGTGCCGCTTGCACAAGGGCGTTTTGTGTTTTGGTTTGTACCATTCCATAAGATATTGGGGTCGTTGGTTTCAAACATTACTAGTCCCCAACGATCAAAAATTTTAATAGAAATATCTTTCACAAAACGAAAGTTTGGTAATGGTTTGTATAAATCATTTTGATTATCACCATTTGGAGTGAATATATTTGGCAACTCATAACTTGGACAATTGTCCACACAAAATATGGAAACAATTGGGCTTTCATTGCCGACACTATCAATTGCAGTAATTGCGTAACATCCCGCAACGGAATTTACTCCATGCGACTTATTGGTATGTGTGTAGCTTGTTACGTTAATGTCACTGATTACATCTATAATCTCCAGTTGTGATGTATCCGTTTCTCCATAATAAATATGATAGGTGGTGGCGTCATCACTGCAATAAGTATTGGGATTTTTCCAGGTAAGTATATTTTGTTCTGTGTCGCAATTCGTGTTTACAACCATTGCAGGTTGACATGGAGGTGTTCTATCCACCGGCCGGTCGCATATTATTTGTGATGCATTGAAAAGCGGACGTTGTAAGGTCGAATCAGCATATTGCCCTTTTGAGATTATTTTGTAGCAATACAATACACCGTTAATCAATCCTTTTTCTGTATATGTTGCGGTAGTAGTCGAATCTATCAGTTGGAAATTACCGGAAGCAGCAGGTATTTCCCTATAAATGTAATATTTATAATTT
>DAORKB010000179.1:0-7132 GCA_035439365.1 Bacteroidia bacterium | reverse complement strand
ATCATCGTAAAATTGTTTGTTAATTATTCTGTGAACCTTGATTAATCCATGCAGCAAAATAACTTCTCTCTTGATCCGTCAAAGTAAAACCACCTTTTGGCATATCTTTCAATGCAACGACTCTTTTATAAAGACTTTTATCATCTGCTTTTTCTTTTAAGCCATCATATATTGTGAAGTCACCGTCCTGAGATCCACTTTCATGACAACCGGTCCCATTGCACTGAGTCGTAAGCAATGGGACGATTGTCTTGGAATAAGATATAATAGTATCTTTTACTTCTACCTTAACGGGTTCAACAGATTCATAAGTGCAGGAAGAGGTCGCAGAAATCAAAACAATTCCTACATAAAAAAGTTTATTCATAGTTTAGTTCTTAACAAATTGTTTAAAAACTGATTTACCATCAGCTTCAATTTTTAATATATAAGTTCCTGCATTTAAATTGAAAGTCTCTATTCGATCATTCTTAGAAATATTTTTTAGTTGATTTACAACTGCTCCTTTAAGATCAAGAATTGTAACGTTCATTGAAAGTGCCACATCAGATTGATCTGAAATTTGAATAAAATCAGTTGTTGGATTTGGAAAAACCATAATTTGTTTTGCAAATTCATGTTGCTCTACAATACCAACTGTTGAAGGTGAAGTTACCACTTGAGAAGTTGTGTAAATATAATCGCCACTCTCTGACCCATTACTATTTGCAGCATTTCCTGCGCAATAGAAAGTAACTTTACCTACATCGGTCGCTGGTGCTTTCCAGGTAAATGTAAATGCATGAGCGTCTGTCGAAGCACCACCATTTTTTGCTTGTGTGACACTAGTTCTTGAAACACCAGAAACATTTGCAGATTTCAAAACTGTTCCTGTTCCAGCTGTTAAGGTACCTGCATTCGCGTTTGTGGAAGTAAGTGCTTCAAACCCTAATCCGAAAAGTTTTAGCCCTGTTTTTGAAACTGTCACCGTAATTGAATAGGTTTGTCCAGGAGTATAACTCCAGTTTGTAAGATTAGAAGATGTTATTTTAACAGATCCTCCTCCGGAATTTAATTGATACGTATTATGACACCCGGTTGTATTACAAGTATTCTCACCTGGGGATCCGGTTGATGTTGCTCTGCCATTATCGTCCATTATTCCAAAAGATGACATCATAATAGCACCAGAAACTGCAAACAGTAGTGTAATTTTTTTTTTCATTTGAGTTAAATTTAAGTTGTAGATCAAATATAAATTCTTTTTTACCAAAAAAAAAACTTATACCCCGAATTTCCCAACAAATTAACCCAATTTCCAATTATATGCTAATACACACTTAACGTATGTTAATTTTATTTTAAATCATAATTCTGTGTGCCTGCGATGGTCCCATCTTCATGCCAATACACCCATCTTCCACTCTCTGCATCATTGGTAAAAAAACCCTCGTATCTCTTTTGTCCATTCTCATACCAGGTTGTTGTCTTCCCATTCTTTTTACCATCTTTAAAAGTTGTTTCACTCCAGGGTAATCCGTTATCATAAAAGCTCTTCCACAAACCATCGCGTTTATTATTTTTCATCATACCACGCATTTCAACAGCTCCACTTTTATGATAATAAATTTGTTCTCCATTCTGAATCAGACTATCCGTTTTTGTCTCAAACGCAAACTCGTGTTGCAGGCTATCTTTTACTTCAACGGGATCCTCTTTTTTAACTGTCTTCGTTTTGCAGGAAATAAGCACAATACAGATTGTGAACAGCAGTAAACTTTTTTTCATAACAACGATTAATTTTGTCGCTCGGTCGTATATTTCACCAGCCCCATCAATGCTTCTTTTGAAGGACTATCATGAAATGTTGATAGTATTTCTAATGACTTGTTTTTAAATTCATTCATCTTATCCTCTGCATACTGTATCCCTCCGCTCTTTACAACAAAGTCGATCACCTCGGCCACTTTCTTCGGATTATTGTTTTCATTTTTAATAAGGGAAATGATGCGTTGCTTTTCCAGAAAAGGAGATTTATTAAGTGCATAAATCAATGGCAAGGTCATTTTCTTTTCTTTGATGTCAATCCCGGTTGGCTTACCAATATTTAATCCATCACCATAATCAAACAAATCATCTTTTATCTGAAACGCCATCCCTACCGCTTCTCCAAAGGCTCTCATTTTTTCTATCGTCTCCAGATTGGGAGTTACCGATGAAGCACCGGATGCACAACAACAGGAGATTAAAGACGCTGTTTTTTTATTGATGATATCAAAATAAATATCTTCATTGATATCCAATTTTCTCGCCTTTTCAATTTGTAACAACTCGCCTTCACTCATTTCACGAACAGCTTTTGAAAATAAACCAAGCAATTCAAATTCTTTATGCTCAACGGCCAGAATCATCCCTCGTGACAATAAAAAGTCTCCGACAAGTACAGCAATCTTATTTTTCCAAAGTCCATTCACCGAAAAAAAACCTCTTCTCACATTTGAATCATCTACTACATCATCATGAACAAGTGAGGCTGTGTGCAACAATTCTATCAATGAAGCCGCACGATAAGTAGAGTCGTTCATCTCTCCACATACTTTTGCAGAAAGGAAAACAAACATCGGTCGTAATTGTTTACCCTTACTTTTTACAATATATTGAGTGATTTTATCAAGCAATGGAACCGCACTTTTCATAGAGGATTTGAATTTTAATTCAAATTCATCCATTTCTTTTTGTATCGGTGCTTTTATTTCTTTAACTGTCATACTCCAGTAAAATAGGGGTTGATCTTTTAATTCGTTAATGCTTTAACTTTCTTTTCTCAAAACCTTCTTTATTTTTGTTGGCCAATTGTCCACAAGCTGCATCAATATCCTTCCCTCTGCTTCTCCGAATATTCACAATAATATTTTTACTTTCAAGATATTTCGCAAATGCATCCAATCGTTGCGGTGTTGTTTGCTGAAACTCACCATCATCAATCGGATTATACTCTATAATATTCACTTTGCATGGAATGTGTTTGCAAAATTGCGCGAGTTCCTTTGCATCGTCCAGGCTGTCATTAAAATCTTTAAAAGCAATGTATTCGTACGTTACTCTTGTTTCTGTTTTTTCGTAAAAATATTTCAAAGCCTCTGCCAATGCTTCCAACGAATTGGATTCATTAATCGGCATAATGTGATTGCGTTTTTCATCGTTCGCCGCATGCAATGATAAAGCTAAGTTAAATTTTACTCCATCATCACCTAATTTTTTAATCATTTTTGACACACCAGCTGTACTAACTGTAATGCGTTGAGGAGATAAATTCAGGCCCTCGGGCGATGTTATCTTAACAATCGAATCCAATACATTTTTATAATTTAGCAATGGTTCACCCATTCCCATGTATACAATATTGGTAAGTGGAGTCTTGTACTTTTCTTCGGCTTGCTTTTTAATCAGTACCACCTGATCATAAATTTCATCTGCATTTAAATTACGCAATCGCTCCAGTTTTCCGGTCGCACAAAATTTACAGGTCAAGCTACATCCTACCTGAGATGAGATACAAGCGGTCATACGTGTTGTACTGGGTATCAATACCCCTTCAACAATATTACTATCGTAAAGTTTAAATGCATTTTTTATGGTTCGATCACTACTCACCTGCATATCGTCAATGTTTACTGCATTGATCACAAAATGAGTATCCAATAATTCCCGTGTTTCCTTTGATAAATTAGTCATTTCCTGAAAACCACGAGCCGATTTTTTCCATAGCCATTCATACACTTGCTTTGCACGAAATGCCTTATCTCCATTTTCAATAAAAATGGTTTTTAACTCTTCCAGTGAAAGTGCGCGTATGTCTTTTTTTGTGCTCACAATAAATTTCTTCAAAATGCTTATTTACATTCTTTTAAAGCTTTGCAAAGGTACGAATAAGAAAATAATCTCCTTCTTAAGGCTATGTTTTATTTATAGCCACCACTTGCGGGTTTAATTCGTAATTTTACCCTATTAGTCTTAAATATGCGTAAATTATCTGCTGATTATATTTTTACAGGCGTTTCTGAGCCTCTTAAAAATGGTGTTGTTACAATCGACAACCAAGGTCGTGTTTTGGATGTGTCTTTGGAAACTATCGATTCAAGCACTGAAGTTTTTGAAGGCATTATTTGCCCCGGGTTTATTAATACCCACTGCCACCTGGAACTTTCTCATATGCGATCTGTATTAGAAGAAAAAACTGGGATGGCCAACTTTATCAAGGGCATTCTTTCAAAGCGTGGACATGCAAGGGCAGAGCAAATCGAGGATGCACTCATTGCTGCTGAGCAAGAAATGATTGACAATGGTATTGTAGCCGTTGGAGATATTTCAAACACAACAGATACATTTAAATTAAAAGAGAAAGGAAATTTATACTATCATACCTTTATCGAAATTTTTAATTCAAATCCTGTTAAGGCGGCTGAAGTGTTTGAAAATGGTGTGACACTTGAGAAGATTCTAAAGAGTACCTCGCAAGTTAAGTCAACATGCTCCATTGTTCCGCATGCTCCATACACCATGTCAAAAGAATTGCTGATACACATCAATGAGTATGCTGCAAAAAACAAAAGCATCATCAGTATTCATAACCAGGAAAGCCAGGGAGAGGATGATTTATTCTTAACAAAATCCGGAGAGCTGTACAATCTATTTGTGCAACTCGGAATTGATCTTTCGTCATTTCATCCAACAGGTTTAAATGCGCTACGTTCTACATTTCCATTTTTAACGCGCGCTGCAAAAATTTTATTGGTACACAATACATTTACCTCACAACAAGATATTTTTTGGGCAGAAGAGTTACTTCGCAAGATGAGTGGCGACAAAGGTGAGTTATTTTGGTGCACCTGCCCAAATGCTAATTTGTACATTGAAAACAGACTACCCAATTATGATTCCTTTTTGGAGATGGATAGTAAAGTAACCATTGGAACGGATAGTCTCGCTTCCAACTGGAGCTTATCTGTTTTAGATGAATTAAAAACGATTTCAAAATACAACCCCACCATCCCATTGCAAACATTAATTACCTGGGCCACAAAAAATGGCGCTGAGTTTCTAGGTATTGATTTGTTAGGTACAATTGAAAAGGGGAAACAACCAGGATTGAATTTATTGAAGAATCTGAGTCAATTGCAACTGACTCAACAAACAGAAGTAACTAAACTGGTTTAGCGATCTATTGCTTACTCAACAAGGCATTGGCAATAATTAAATCCTGTGCAGTTGTAATTTTTATATTCTCTCTGTTTCCTTCTATGAGGTGAATTTTTTCTCCAAACGCTTCCAGTACCGTTGCATCATCTGTAAATTCAGCTTGATATGGTTTCAAAAAAGCCTTTTTAATAAGACGTGAATGAAAACATTGTGGTGTTTGAATAACAGAATACTGATTTCTATCTACTGCAATATTTTCATTTCCTTTAACTCTTCGGATGGAATCACTAAGTGGTACAGCTGGACTTGCATTACCCATAACCTCTGCTTCTTCAAAAACTTTCAAAATAGTTTCTGAACTTACCAGTGGACGGGCAGCATCGTGTATGCCTACAACTCCCGCATCCGGTACTAATTCCAATCCATTTTTTACAGACTCATAACGTGTGGCTCCACCTAATGTAAGTTGATGTGAAATAGAAAACGCATGCTGACTGCAAAGCGCTTTCCAGCCTTGTTCATACTCTTTCGCGATAACAACAATGATCGTTGCATCCGGAATCGTATCAGAAAATTTTTGAATGGTATGCATAAGAACAGGCTTCCCATGCAGTTCAATAAACTGCTTGGGAATGGCACTTTTCATGCGCGATCCGCTTCCTGCGGCAACAATGATAACGTATTTTTTCACGTGTAAAAAAAGATCCCTCAAAATGAGGGATCCGAGTTTTTTAGAGAATTAACATGGCATCGCCATAAGTGTAAAAACGATACTTTTCTTTGATCGCTTCTTTGTATGCTTTCATCATTAGCTCATATCCACCAAATGCACAAACCATCATCAACAATGTTGATTCCGGTGTATGAAAATTGGTGATCATGCAATTTGCAACGCTAAAATCGTATGGAGGAAAAATGAATTTATTTGTCCAGCCGTTGTATGGTTTTACAAAACCTTCCGTGCTAACAGATGTCTCAATTGCACGCATGGTAGTTGTTCCTACTGCACATATTTTCTTTTTGTTTTCACGCGATTTGTTTACAATATCACAATCCTTTTGTGTGATGATCACTTGCTCCGAATCCATTTTATGCTTCGTCAAATCCTCCACCTCTACTGTACGGAATGTTCCTAAACCAATGTGTAATGTAACATTTGCAAAGTTCACACCTTTTAATTCAAGACGCTTTAGCAATTCACGGCTAAAGTGTAAACCAGCAGTTGGTGCTGCAACAGCTCCTTCATTTTTTGCATAAACAGTTTGGTAACGTTCTTTATCATCTTCCGTAGGAGCACGTTTAATATATTTTGGTAATGGTGTTTCTCCCATATCATCCAACGTCTTACGAAACTCTTCATAGGATCCGTCAAATAAAAAACGTAGTGTACGTCCGCGTGATGTTGTGTTATCAATTACCTCAGCAACCAATGTATCATCATCACCAAAATACAACTTGTTTCCGATACGGATCTTACGTGCTGGGTCAACCAACACATCCCATAAACGGCTTTCTGCATTTAATTCACGCAATAAAAAAACTTCGATTTTCGCACCTGTTTTTTCTTTGTTCCCATACATACGTGCAGGGAATACTTTGGTATCATTCAGGATCATACAATCTCCATCACCAAAATAAGACAACACATCTTTGAACTGTTTGTGTTCAATTTTCCCGGTCTTACGGTTAACCACCATCAATTTTGCTTCATCTCTATTTTTGGATGGTGTTTCCGCCAATAATTCTTTAGGTAGGTTAAATTTAAATTGTGAAAGTTTCATATTTCTTTTTTTGTTTTAGCTGCAAGGGCTATGGATTGATCTCTATGGAGTATAGAAGAGCATTTCATAAATCTTACGGGATTTAATTCAAATTTTAAGTCGGCAAAAATACTCTTATAAAAGCCCCTTGTCAATAAAAATTAGATTTATTTTAACAATTTCTTTAAATACAT
>DAORKB010000178.1:0-7164 GCA_035439365.1 Bacteroidia bacterium | reverse complement strand
CACTTTTAATTTAAGTTTAATATAACTACCTCAAAAGATAACTCCAGAAAGACTTCTAATAAAATTGAAATTATAATATCAATCGCGAATAATTTATTACAGCCGTTTAACAATGAGTTTGGCATTATTATTTAGCTTCGTACGCTCAAAATTATTGTTTAACTAAAAATATCCCCATGAAAAAGTCTTTCAAAAAAATCAGTTTTCAAATAATCGCCTTTGGTATGCTACTATCTATTCCTTTTTATGCATGTAAAAAGAAAGATAAAGAAGTTGAAGAAGAACATAAAACCGCAACTGCAACACTTCAGGGTGTATATAATGACACTTTAGTAACAGGAACCGCTTCCTTCATGCAAATGGGTGATGGAGATGTAACATTGAAATTAGATGTTACCGTGCCATCACGCGCCAACAAAAGTATAGCTGTTCATTTTCATATGATGAATGATTGCGGAGGAAATGCAAACAATGCAATGGGTCACTGGAACCCAACAGGCGCCAGCCATGGGAAGTGGGGTTCTGCTTCCTATCATATAGGTGATATCGGAAATATAAACCTGGATGCAAGTGGTCATGCATTATTTGAACTTACCACCAATCAATGGAACATCAATGGTGATGATGCAACACGGAACGTTGTCGGACATAGTATCATTATCCATTCTGGTGTAGATGACTATACAAGTCAGCCTTCGGGCAATTCAGGAACCAGGATCGGTTGTGGATCGGTTCAATAGATAAAACAAAAATGTCCGCCAATGGCGGACATTTTTGTTTTACTGGTACTTTCTTAATCCTACTTTTTCTCTCACTCTGTTCAATGTTGCCTTCGCAATTTTTTTTGCTTTTTCAGCCCCTTGCAACAAACGTTCATCCAATTCATTGCGATTGTTCATGTAATAAGTATACGTTTCGCGTTGCGTTTTAAATTTTGTCAACAGCAATTCATACAATGCTGTTTTTGCATGTCCATATCCATAACCACCTTTCAAATAATTTTCACGCATGGCAGCCGTTTCTTCTTTACTTGCCAACAGTTTATACAAAGCAAACACATTACACGTATCCGGATTTTTTGGTGCTTCCAAAGGCGTTGCATCTGTAACAATACTCATCACCACTTTTTTCAATTCTTTTTCAGGAAGAAAGATATTGATGAAATTATTGTACGATTTACTCATCTTTTGTCCATCAATTCCCGGAACGATCATCACCTGCTCATCAATTTTTGCTTGTGGGATCACAAATGTTTCACCATATACATTATTAAATTTTTCGGCAATATCGCGTGTCATCTCCAAATGCTGAACCTGATCCTTACCAACAGGAACAAAATGAGCATCGTATAAAATAATATCAGCAGCCATTAACACGGGGTAAGTAAACAAACCGGCATTTACATCTGATAAACGTTCTGACTTATCTTTAAAGGAATGTGCATTTGCAAGCATGGGATAAGGAGTAAAACAGCTCAAATACCAGGTTAACTCACATACTTCTGCCACATCACTCTGACGGTAAAATATATTTTTATCCGTATCAAACCCAAAAGCCAACCAGGTAGCGGCAACTGCATCTGTACTCTCTTTTAAGTGTTGAGCATCCTTAACTGTTGTAAGCGAATGTAAATTGGCAATAAAAAATAATGATTCATTTCCCGGCTGTTTCGACAGTTCTATTGCCGGCATAATCGCACCCAGTATATTTCCCAGGTGAGGGATGTTTGTACTTTGAATTCCTGTAAGTATCCGTGACATGTTAAAAAAATTTAAATGAACAAGGTATTACACGCGTTCGTGTTTATACATTGAGGTTCCAAAGATACAGTTTATTTAAAAGAGACCATGTTCCATCAAAATTTATTACCTTTATCCTTCCAATGAAGTATTTACTGATCATACCTCGTGCATTGTGGAAGTTATTGTTCCTGCTTAATTTTGTATTGGGCCTGCTCATCTTATACCCTTTTTTCTATTTGTTTTTATCCCGTAAAAAATGGTTTCCGCTTGCTTTTAAATTAAAAAAGGTTTGGGCCTGTTGGATTTTGCTTATTCCCGGGCTATTTGTTCGCATCAAGCGAAAAACACCAAAAGATAATTTACCTCAGCCATGCATCTACTGTTCCAACCATGTCTCCTACCTGGACATCGTTGTGAGTTATATTTTTATTCCAAATTATTTTGTTTTCATGGGAAAACAAGAATTGAACAAAGCTCCTTTATTTAATATTTTTTTTAGAGAAATGAATATCCTGGTAGACCGTAAAAGTGCTATGTCCTCCCATCGTGCTTTTCTTCGGGCAGCCAATGAATTAAAAAACGGAAACAGTGTTTTTCTTTATCCCGAAGGAACTATTTCCAGCTCCGGAAAACTACGGGGATTCAAAAATGGAGCGTTCAAGTTAGCTATTGAACAACAGGTACCCATTGTCCCTATTACGTATTTGAACAACTGGAAACTGCTGCAAAATGGCGGCTTTTTTAAAGCAAGTGGTCGCCCTGGTGTTTCCCGCATCATTGTACATGAACCCATTTCCACTACTGGTATGACTGAAGATGATTTAGTATCTTTACGTTCGAAAGTACATCAGCTTATAGCTGATGAACTGGAAAAAAAACATTGATTTGTATTGATCTTTATAATTTTTAACCCATGAAAATAGACGAAGTTACAGTTGATAAGATTGCTCACCTGGCACGATTGGAGTTTGACGGAAAGGCAAAAACTGATATTATCAACGACATGAATAATATGCTGGCATTTGTAGAAAAATTGAACGAGCTGGACACGCAATCGGTGGAGCCTTTGATTTATATGAGTGATGAGGTAAATGTATTGCGCGAAGACGATGTGATACATGACATCACGCAGGCTGAAGCTTTAAAGAATGCACCTAAACACGACTCTGATTATTTTAAAGCTCCAAAAGTTATTGAAAAACAATAGCCCTAAATTTTTAGCAAATGAATATTAAAACTTTACTCTTTCTTGTTTTTTCCTTCGTTTCGTTTAATTCCATTGTTGCACAACAAATGTCATTTGGATTTGTAAGAAACTGTATGACGTATAAAAGAACGGTGTATACAGATGAAATGAAGCAAAAGCATTTCCAGACGATTCAAGAAAAAGTCGAAAACCCTTCAAACAATGTACTTTCAGGTGCTATGTTGTATTCAAATAAAAGCACTGTAAATGCAAACTCCGGAGAAATAAAAGTATTATCCCTCATTTCCGATAAATTAAAAGTAACAGAGATTACTTTTTCAAAAGAATACTTCAATCTGTACAATGATATTTTCAAACAGATGGTTAATTTCTTTAGTAACCAGCAATCTTTTAAAAATGAAAAATACAAAACCGACGTGGTAAAATTTGCCAAAGATGGTTACTTTTATTATGCTTACAAGAATGGTGAAATCCCGGTGATCGTGGTGTCAGATAAGAAGTTGGAAGAGACGTATTTTAAATAGCTCCCCCATACCCATGAATTTACAACTTCGATTTATCCTCATTTTTGTATTTAGTTTTATTTTTCTGCATACTGCATATGCACAATCATCCTGGAATTGGGCGAAAAGTATGGGTGGGGAAAGGAGCGACAGCATTGAAACCACATCAATGTATAACAGCAATATGCTTATCGGCGGCATATTTTACAGCGATACTATACATTTTGATGGCTTTGCGCTACAAAACGCTGATGTAAATGGGGTTTCATCAGATGCTTTTGTTACTGAATACGATGATAATGGAAAGGTTAAATGGTCCACAAAAATTGGAGGTTCTGGCATGGAACATATAACCGCCATCAGAGTATCAAGTTTTTACAATATCTTCGTCGCCGGTACTTTTACTACAGAAGATTTGGTAGTGGATACATTTCATTTAAAAACCCAACCAGGTATTACCAAATCTTTTTTAATTGCATATGATACTGCCACTCCAAAAAAAGTAATTTGGGCAAAAACTTTTGATAATATTAACATCACTTCTATTGCTTTAGATGATCTAACCGGCGACTTTGCAGTTACCGGAAACTTTAGTTCCCCGACAATCACAATCGACACCACCACCCTTACCAATAAAGGGAAAACAGATATCTTTGTTTTACTTTTAGACAAGAAAGGAAATTTAAAAAAAGCAACTTCCTTTGGTCAGGAAGGCGACGATAGGGCCAATTCTATTTTCAATTATCCAGGTAATTCTGCTTTTTACATTTGTGGATCCTCCACAAGTCTGCCCTTTGGGAATAAAGGAGGAAAAGATATTCTAATTGTTTCACTGGATGCTGCTACGCTAAAATTTAAATCATTGCGAAACATTGGTGGAACAGCTGATGAAGAAGCTGTTTCTATCAAACAAAATCATGAAAACAATTATATTTATTTTACGGGTACATTTTCAAGCCCTTCTCTAACGTTTGATTCTAAAACTTTAAAAAATAATGGGAGCGGGAAGAATCTTTTTATTGCTAAAATGACGTCTTCTTTTGGAACCGTTTGGGCAAAAGGAAATGGAGGAACGGGCGGAAATGGTGATATGAACGTAAAAGGTTTTGGCGTGCCTTATAACACCAATACCATTTGTATTGGTGGTGACTTTACAACTCCCTCTGTTAGTTTCGATAGCACTACACTTTCCAACACAGGCCCATCTAATTTATTTATTTCAGAGTATAACCTAAACGGTGACTTATTAAAAGCTTTTACTGCTTCGTCTCTTAAATCACACAGTACAGCCATAGGAGCGTATGTAGGTGATGATCAACAACTTTATGTGGCTGGTAATTACCGTTCAGCGGATATCGCTTTTGATCCTTTTCAATACAACAACTCCGGGAATACGGCAACTTCTGACATTTTCATAGCCAAACTGAATAGTGCTATGAGCATATCCAAACAAAACAACAGTATTCACTTTAGTATTTATCCTAATCCAACAACAGGAAAAGTAGCGCTGGACATCAATAAAACAGATATAGAAAAAATCAATGTCCTTTCGCCTTTAGGGCAATTCATTTTATCTCTGCAACCAACTAACGAAATTGATTTATCGTCAGAAAATCCAGGCATCTACATCATCCAAATTGTTACAAAAGAAAAAGAAGTTTTACATAAAAAATTAATGCTGATTAAATACTAATCTTTTAATAATCATTGAAAAGGATTGATTCATCATCATCAAAACTCTCCATATGATAACGATAAGGCAAGCAACTTCGTCTGATCTGGAAACATTGCAGCTTCTCAGCAGGCAAACATTTTTCGAAGCATTCTCTTCCGAAAATACGCCAGAAGATATGCAAAGCTATCTGGATAAAAGTTTCAATGATCAGCAATTGACCCAAGAACTGAAAAATCCTGATTCTGCATTTTATTTTGCCATGTCTGATCAAAAAGAGATTGGGTATTTGAAAGTAAATGAAGGTGCAGCGCAAACCGAATTAAAAAATTTACAAGCGCTGGAAATTGAACGCATTTATGTAAAAAAGGAATTTCAAGATAAAAAAGTTGGACAACTCTTGTTTGAAAAAGCGCTTGAGCTAGCCAAATTGCAAGGTGCTCCTTATATATGGTTGGGGGTTTGGGAAAAAAACTTAAAAGCCATTCGCTTTTATAAAAGGAACGGCTTCGTTGAATTTGACAAACATATTTTTAAAGTGGGAACTGATGAACAGACGGATTTGCTGATGAAGATTGATCTTAGCTAAAATCTCAAAGGTTTTAAAAACCTTTTTTAAAAACCTTTGAGATTTCCAGTATGCTTACACCTTCTTCGCCAAGGCTTCGGCGGTCAAAGCCAATTTTTTTCAAAAATATCCTTTGTATGATACGTAATAATCAAGTTCGCACCTGCTCTTGCAAACGCATACATATTTTCCATTACAATCAACTTCTCATCAATCCAACCTTTTTCCGCAGCAGCTTTTACCATGCTATATTCACCGGAAACATTATAGCAAACAATTGGGAGCAGCGAGTTTTGACGCAAATTAAAAATCACATCCATGTAACTTAAAGCCGGTTTTACCATGAGCATATCTGCTCCTTCCGCCTCATCCAGTAATCCTTCTGTTAGCGATTCATTTCCATTTCTGTAATCCATTTGATAGGATTTACGATCTCCTTTTTGTGGTGCAGAATCGGCTGCTTCGCGGAAAGGTCCATAATAAGCTGAAGCATATTTAATGGCATAAGAAAGAATAGCTGTATTCTCGAACTTGTTTTTATCCAGCAATTCACGAATGGCTGCAATACGGCCGTCCATCATATCACTTGGAGCTACCATATCCGCACCGGCTTGGGCATGTGCCAAAGCCATTCGAGCCAATACTTCAACAGAAGAATCATTGTGTACATAATCGTTGTGTATGATCCCACAATGTCCGTGTGTGGTATATGCACATACACATACATCGGTAATCACATACAGACTATCACCAAATTTTTCTTTCAATGCTTTTACTGCTTTTACAACAATGGAATTGGAGCTAAAAGATGAGCTGGCATCTTCTGTTTTATCTTCACCAACACCAAACAATAAGATTTTATTGATTCCGAGTTTTAATCCTTTTTCTACGTCCTTTAATAATTCATCAACGGAATAATGATTAATACCTGGCATGGCAGCAATGGGGTGAATAACATTTGTTCCTTTCACCACAAAATAAGGGTAAATGAACATGTTCTTTGTCAATTTTGTTTCTGCAACCATTTCACGAACGATTGCATTTTTTCTAAGGCGGCGGGGGCGTTGGTTCATTTTTATTTTTTTTGTAACCGACAGGTCTCGATAGCTCTCGGGATTAAAACCTGTTGAGTTTAATATTTTTAAATTAATTATTGTTCCTTGTGTTATGCTGATGTTATAGCAGATACGGCGAAAACCGCTTGCACCAAACCGATCTCATCAAATGATTCCGGTAAAATGCAATGTTCCACTCCAAATGTCTGCAATTTCTTTTCTGTTGATTTGCCCATGGCAATTACCTGTTGTCCGCTTTTGATTTTTCCTTTTTCAAAATAGGATTCAACGTTGGAAGGACTGGTGAATACAATCACTTCCACCTCCGGTAGTTTTGCATTTATTTTTTTTACGGTTTCATACACCGTTAAATCTTTCAATTGCCCGGCATTTTCAAATTGTTGTTGAACCGTTCGT
>DAORKB010000177.1:0-7206 GCA_035439365.1 Bacteroidia bacterium | reverse complement strand
GAAATTTTAGTTTTAAGTATTGGTGAAGTTGTAGTTTCATTTTAGGAAGTTTGTTTTATGGGTTTATTTTTTGATATTTTTCTTGGATGATCGGTGTTATTTTTCTTGATTCCACTTGCATGTGTTACAGATCTCTTTTTGATTGATGTTTCTTCTTTCCATGTTGGTGTTTTTGATTCTTGCTGAGAATAAGTTGGTGTTAATAGTTACATTTCGGTAGGCTTGTTCAGGAGTTAATCCCCCGGTAGGCGCTAAGATGAAGCGATGGCGTTGTGTGTGTGAGGTCTTAGTGTCCAGGATTAATTTTTTTAAAAGAACGCATAGAACATTTTCATTTCCTTCCTTTAAAATAAATGTTTGTAAAAATAAAAACACCTTACTGTAAAAAAGGAGTAACGTTCAACTGATTTTTATTCATTTTCATCCATAAGAATCAGTTGAACGTTACGAGTTTTTGGCCTGAAATTACGACACCAAAGTAAAGATGTGATCAATTAAACATTAAACCTCTGAGTTTCTTTCAGAGGTTTTTTATTATATTTATTCAGCTCTTTGAAGGTATGGGTTCAATGGGAAAGAGAAGGACGACGAGCTAAAGGGACAAGGAAACAGCTTAGATTATGGAGCTAGAATTAATGATCCTCGTTTAGGCCGGTGGTTAAGTGTTGATCCATTGGCTGCCAAATATCCTTGGCAATCACCGTATGTTTCATTGGATAACAATCCTATAAAACTTGTTGATCCCACCGGAATGGGTACAGATGATTTTGTTCAACGAAAGGACGGATCTATTTATTGGGATAAAAATGCTAACTCTCAAGCAACTACTAAAAAAGGGGAAAAATATTTAGGCAAAGAATTAACATTTAAATTCAATAGTTTTATCGATGGTAAATTATGGGATGGCCCTAATCCGCCAGTAGGTAAAGCCGAAGGTGACAAGTTAACATCGACTATTAAATTGAAAGCAACGGAGAACGATAAGGGAGAATTAATTGGATTGACAGCTAAAGTAGATGTTCTTATTGGAGAGACGCCTGTTGGAGAAGGTAAAGATTACTATCCTGGACCAGGTGGAAACAATAACATATTTGCAGCGGCGTCTCTTAAAAAAGATGATGGTACATTTGGTGGGTTTGCATTAAATTTTGAACAACATGCAAGCGTTTCATCTTCTGAAGAATTAGGGCTTAATTTATTAGGATACAAGATAGTTGATGTGGGACAAAAGTTAGAAATTAGATACGGTGGAGGCGGAAATTTAAAGATTACTTCTTATACAGATATTTTCCCTTCTGCTACCCTCGATGTTAATGGGAACAGGATAATGTATTATCCCCAACCATCATTTGAGAAAACGCATGGGGTGAAGCTTAACCTTGATAAAAAATGGGGTAATGGTACGTCAGCTTTGGATTATGGCTACTATCCTTCTGTGTTTTACAAAAGATAACTTTTAAACAATATATTATGAAACAATTTTTAATAAAATCAAAAATATACCTAATTATAGGTGCGGCTACTTTTCTATCGGGATGTGTTGAAATGGAGATTGTTGTTCCCAATGGATATACTGGACAGGTTTGCCTTGTTAAATCAAATGTGAAAGAAAATGAATTAGTTTTGGATACAAATGGGATCGGGTATATAAATGAAAGTACTTATAATAGTTTAAAGCTGAAACCAATCGTTCAAGATGTTTCAGGCAAAGATTTGTCCGGAAATTGCGTTGGTTTTAACCCAACTGCTTTCTGGGGTAGAGGTAAGTCCCAATCAAGCGAATCAAAGAAAGTTATTAATTATGTATCTTTTGAAATTGTACCTGACAGTTTAAAAGGAAAAAAACAATATTACACTAAAGATTTGTTTAAATTAGTTGATGCTTCAAAGATAAAGGATTAGGTCTTATCCAAGCTGAATGTTTTATTTTAGAACCATTATAATTCCTATACTGATGCTTTTGGCTTCGTATTACATGGCAGGTCCTAAGCCTCGAAAATTATATGAATTTATAGATTTAATTTTCAGGCTTCTTCCCATATTATTTGCCTATGGCTTCTTCCTATATTTTTTGGAAATGGAAGGGTATGTTGATCCAGATTGGTCTTTTTATTCATTTATGTTTTTCTTTGTTCCAATAGCAATAATTGTTACCGATACCATATACATCACAGAAACAGAGCATGGTTGTACAAGTGATGTGGATACTGTGATTGTAGTTATCAATCCGTTACCAGGTGTTGATGCTGGTGATGAAAAGCACGTCACCTGCCGGTTACCAGAAGTTGCATTGAATGCATCTGCTACAGGAACTGGTCCTTTCTCCTACAGCTGGGTTCCTGTAAGCGAAATTGTGTCTGGAGGAAATACATTGAAACCAATTGTAAAATCAAGTGGTAATTATACACTTACTGTAAAGGATGATTCAACCGGCTGTATAAAAACAGATGTGGTGGAAGTTATCAAAGATCCTCCACCAGAAGCATCGTTTTATCCAAGTACATATTCAGGTATTGATCCCCTGGAAGTAACGTTTACGAATACAAGTACAGGTGGTGCCAATATATTTGAATGGATTTTTTTCAAGGAAAAGCACATCTATGAAAAAGACACAAAATTTACATTTAGAAATCCGGATACTTATACGGTTATGCTGATTTCGTCGGATAGTACTGTGTGCCCGGATACGGCAACGGTGCGGATTTATGTGTTTGAAAAATTTACGTTTGAAATTCCGAATGTATTTACCCCAAATGGTGATGGAACAAACGATTTATTTACGATCCGTACAAGCGGTATAGAAAGTTTGTATGGAGAAATTTATGATCGCTGGGGATTGAAAATGTTTACATGGGAACTTAAAAACGATGGCTGGGACGGCAGATCCCCTGCAGGAACCATGGCACCGGAGGGTACGTACTATTACATTATAAAAATTAAACCCCGTGATGGGGGAGAACCGGAAACAAAAAATGGAAGTTTAACGCTTCTGAGATAACCTTATCATATTTTTTTCGTATCGGCCTGAAACAATATGTTTTGGGCCGATTTTTTTTGCTTAAGCCATCCTTCAGCTTAATATAAGTAATTGAATCGACAAAACCTAAGATTTACTTATTTTAAAGTGTGTCAAAATTAATGTAATTTGCAACTATAAGTTCTCTAATTACATCTTATTTAAAATTTTGCATTATGAAAATCTCTAAATTTCATGTTATTGTATTGTTTGCAATGATAGTTGCAGCGATACAAGCGAAGGCACAAGGAAACGAATGTACTTCAGCAGTTACCCTCAACAACCTCACAAACTATTGCTCTGCAGCCAAACAATTTACCAACTTAGGATCAACGCCTGCTCTGAATGGATTGGGAATACCTACCTGTTTTAATACCGGAGCCACATATGATGTTTGGTTTTCATTTAGAGCAATTGGGACGGATGTTCAGTTTTCCGTTGCTGGTGGTGGAACAAATGGCTCTATCCTAAGACCGAATATTGTTTTGTATAGTGGTACATGTGGAGGCCAATTGATTGAGCAGGTTTGCAGTCCGGGAAATGCCACCAACGTTACAACAGCCTATAAAGGATCATTAACAATTGGAACAACTTATTTAATTCGTATTTCTACTACCTCATCCAATCGCGGAACCTTTAAATTTTGTATCAGTAATTATACACCTACTGTAAACCCAGGCGCAGATTGCGATGGAGCGGTAAAGCTTTGTGATAAAAGCCAGGTAAAGGTTGCCGGACTTAGTGGAGGTGGAAAAAATAACAAAGAAATTGAACCCAATTCTTGTTTTTATGATGCCAACATGCCCAATGTCCCTCCGTTGGAGTCAAACTCTTCCTGGTATAAATGGACCTGTTCAAAAGCGGGTACGCTTACATTTGATATAACACCTGTTGATCCAACAAACGATATTGACTTTATATTGTATGAATTGAGTGGTACCAGTACAGATGCCTGTGGAACGAGAACATCCATACGATGCACTGCTTCTTCCTGTCAGCCTGTAAATGGAGCGGTTGGTATACGCGTAGGAAGTAATGATACAAATGAACCACCAAATTGTAATCCACCCAATACAGGAAGCGATGGTTATTTGAGATATGTGGATATGACCGTTGGAAAAACATATGTATTAATGGTCAATAATTTTAGTACTGCATCCGGATTTACAATTACGTTTGGTGGTAGTGGAGAGTTTCTGGGGCCTAAGGCACATGCAATGATTACAAGTACTTCAACAACATGTGTTGGAGAAGAAGTAACCTATGATGGATCTACTTCAACAAACTATAAAACCTTACTGTGGACATTTACCTCTGCAACACCTGGTTCAGCAACTACTGTAGGTCCTCATAAAGTAAAGTACAGTGCAGCAGGAACATATAAAACCTATTTAAAAGCATCGGATGTTGCTTGTGCGAGCGGTAATTCGTTAGACTCTGTAACGGTGACTGTTAACCCTGCAACAACGATATCGGATGCAGGTTCTGCTCAAACGGTATGCGGAAGCAATGCTACATTGGCCGGAAATACAGCTACTGCCGGAACAGGTACATGGGTATTGTTGAGTGGAAGTGGTACGATAGCCAATCCGAATTCACCAACTTCAACTGTATCAAATCTTGCTGTTGGACCAAATGTATTCAGGTGGACAATTAATAACCCACCTTGTTCTTCCACAACAAGTACGGTTACCATAACCACTGTTGGGGTACCATCTACAGCAAATGCCGGTAGCGATCAGGTTATTTGCGGAAGTGCTACAGCTAATTTATCTGGTAATTTGTCTGGTAATGTTCCGGCAACCGGAACAGGAAAATGGACGCTGGTTAGTGGTGCAGGAGCCATTACAAATCCAAATTCAGCAAATACTTCGGTTACAAATCTTGGAAGAGGTAATAACGTTTTCAGGTGGTCTGTTGCAAATTCACCTTGCAGTGATGCAACAGATGATGTTATAATTAAAGGTGTTAATACACCCGATATCGATACTGCCACAATGGTTGTTACTTCAGCTGCATGTAGCAGTAATACGGGCGCCATTACAAATATTGTAGTGACAGCTTCTTCCGGAGTTACTTATCAATGGAACAATATTTCTTATCCTTCTGCTGATATTACAGGTATTCCGGCTGGCCCATACACATTGGTCGTAACAGATGCAGATGGATGTGTTTCAACGATGGGACCTGTATCTGTTGTTAATCCTACAGCACCAACAAAACCAGTTATTGTTAGTGGAGGGGATATTTGTAAAGGAGAATCAATTAAGGTTTGGGTGCAAAATCGTATACCAGGTGTGGATTACAGTTGGACGGGTCCGACAGGAGGACCGCTAGGTATACACGATACCATTTATATCAACAATGCCGATCCAATGGTTGACTTGGGTAAATATTCGGCAACAGGTAGTTTATCCGGATGTGTTGGAAGCACAGGTTCGGCTTTTGTAAATGTGTATAATTTACCGGTTCCGGTCGTTACAGGTACGGCACTCATTTGCCCGGGTACTACTGCTGTTTTATCAGCAGAAAACTCTACAACAGGGGATACAACAAAAACACTTTCATACAAATGGACCTACAACGGAATCCCTATGGTTCCTGGAAATACGCCAACAATTGATGCAGTAAAAGAAGGTGATTATAAAGTGATCGTTAAAAATGAACATGGTTGTGTTGACTCATCCGCCAACAAAAATCTGAAATTTTTTGCTCCTCCATTGGTTAATGAATCGTTGGTAAAAATAGATAGTACCAATTGTAAAACACCAACAGGAGCCATTAAAAATATTACGGCAACAGGTGTACCTATGTTGAATTACTCATGGTATCAATTACCTGCTACCAACATATTCAACTCTACGGATGCAGCAGATCTGAAAAATGTAGGTCCGGGAACCTATTATTTGATTGTAAAAGATGGAAATAATTGCAAGGATACTTCTATGAATTATGTGATCAATAATTTCAAGATCCCTGCTGTTCCTGGTGTTTTAAACAACCGCCCTTATTGTGAAGGAGATGTTATTCAGCCAATTACAGCAAATGGTACCGGAAATGGCACCTATACATGGTACGATTCAGAAATGAATATTATTTTCAAAGGCACCGTATTTACCCCAAATACAACGAAAACGGATACCTTGTATTTGGAAGAAACCGTTAATGGTTGTATAAGTGCCATGGATACGGTGATTATTAAAATCAATCCATTACCAGCAGGAAGTGCAGGATTAGATAAGCATATCATCTGTTCATCGCCAACTATTCAATTGGATGGTACAGGATCCACCGGAAGTCCTTATGTATATAGCTGGGCTCCAGCATCCGGAATATCATCGGGAGGAAATACATTGACACCATTGGTGAAAGATGGCACTACGTATACACTTACTGTCACCAACCCCTTAACAGGGTGTTTGGTAACAGATACGGTGGTTGTAATTAAAGATCCTGTTCCGCTTGCTTCTTTCACTACGAATGTGATTCAGGGAGAAGCGCCACTAGCAGTCAATTTCAACAACTTGAGTGGAGGTGCTAATAAATATTTATGGGATTTCAATGACAATTCAACTGTAACTGATAAAGATCCTGCTTCGCATCTGTTTGTAAATGCCGGTGATTATACTGTAAAATTAACGGTTTCGGATAGTGGAGCATGTCCAAGTATAGCAACTGTTCTGATCAGAGTGTATGAAAAACTGGACGATATTATTCCTAACATATTTACGCCAAATGAGGATGGAACAAATGATTTATATACGGTTAGCCCAATGGGTATCGAATCCATTCAAGGTGAGATTTATGACAGATGGGGACTTAAGTTATTCACCTGGAACCAGAAAAGTGATGGCTGGGATGGGCGTTCACCTAGCGGTTCGGCGGCACCTGCAGGAACTTATTTCTATGTAATTAGAATAACCCCTCAAAACAAAGAGATAGCGCCTTATGTTAGAACAGGGCAGTTGACGCTTATCCGGTAAATCCTTGTAAACATTACATAAAATGAATACCACTGGTAGTTTTTTGACTACAAGTGGTATTTTTTTGTGAAAAATTCGTTAAAGTTGTGTAACCTTATGCAACCTTTACGCAAGGAATTTTATCCTTACATTGTAGAAGTAGAATGTATTATCATACTTGTAAGAAGTATGCATATAAAAAGGTAAACACGCTGATAAATGAAAAAT
>DAORKB010000176.1:0-7235 GCA_035439365.1 Bacteroidia bacterium | reverse complement strand
CCTGCTGCATGAATGAGCAATACATTTTTTGATTGTGCATACTTAGCAGCTTCATCCACTACATATTTTTCAGGCGAATAATATTTTCCAAAACTCATGTTGATGATAGAGGCGCCGTTGTCTACAGCATAGCGAATAGCATTGGCAATATCTTTATCACGTTCATCACCATTCGGTACGGCGCGTATAATCATAATTCTCACATTGTTTGCGATTCCATTAATTCCTTTGCTGTTATTACGGATTGCCGCAATGATACCCGATACGTGTGTTCCATGAAGTGCATCCGGCCCTTTCACATGATTGTTACCATAATAGCGCTCATTTACATTTTCCAAATCATCACCAACAATGGCCTTGCGAATAGAGTCGGCATTCATGGTATTCATGTCTATTTCCTTACTAACGTGCTCATATCCTTCTTTTACTTCATTTTCCAATTCACTGGGTTTCATGCCCAAAGCAAAAGCAACCTTCAACCATTTTTTTAGTTGTGTATCCAAAGGTGTTTCCGGGTTAAATTTGGCGATCGATTCTTTATCAAATTTACCGTTCCCTTGTTTTACTTTTTCAATGAATACACTGATCATTTGCATGGTTAAAAATTCCTGTTGCTTTTCTGCTTGTTCAGCCAGAAATGTAGCACGAATTTTTTTGAACTCGGCATATTCTTTTTGTAAGTTGGCAGGAATATGATTGGTATCAACTGTTGCAAACTTTTTATTTTGTCGTTGATAAATACGGGCCAATTCCGATGCTTCATCTGCAATATCACCATTAGGGCCACCTAAAAAGCTCCAGCCATGCACATCATCAATGTAACCATTGTGATCATCATCAATGTTGTTATCAGGAATTTCACCGGCATTGGTCCAGATAATATCTTTCAGGTCCTCATGATCAGGATCAACACCGCTGTCTATTACTGCCACAATCACTGTTTTGGAGGTTTTACCGGCTAAGGTTTTGTAAGCTTCTTCAGCACTTGTACCCATGATGTGATCAACTTTGGGATCCTGCGTTTGCCAGTTTTCGGTTTTTTTACTTTGAGCAAATGAAATAGAAACAACAAACAGGCTTAAAAAAATCAAATAATTCTTCATCACTAAATTTAAGTTATGGTACAAAAATATACATAAAATTGTCCTGATTACGCTATTCTAAGTAACAATTTTGAATAAATGTATATGAGAGGTTACTACATAGGATAGGTGGAAACAAAAAGCTCCAATTACACAAATTGGAGCTCTTAATGAGTGGGGTTAACAAAACTCTTCAAATGCTGATTGCAGGTGATCTGCGATCATTTTTGCATTGCGACCTTCGATGTGGTGACGTTCTACAAAATGAACCAATTTACCATCTTTAAACAGTGCAATTGCAGGACTGGATGGAGGGTATGGAGCAAAATGCTTACGTGCCTCTGCGACAGCTTCGGTATCAAAACCGGCAAAAACAGTAGCAATTTTATCAGGACGTTTTGCACCTTGAATGGCTAATTTTACGCCTGGTCTTGCAGCACCTGCCGCGCAACCACAAACGGAGTTAACCATAACAAGGGTGGTACCTTTACTAGTGATAGCTGCATTAACAGCATCAGGGGTTGTTAAATCTTCAAAGCCAACAGTGGTTAATTCCGCTTTCATTGGCAATACGATGCTTTCTGGATACATATTCTTATCTATTTATGAGTTCTAAAATAAGCTTTAAAATCAGAAGCAAAGTTACGGAATTTTATGGGGATTTGAAATGGTTTTTAGAAGGATTTAAAACCATTAACCTATGTGCACCACGCACCTATGCGGTTAATTTTATGAACCACATAGGTAGGTAGCACACATAGACTATAAATAAGATAGAGGCTTTAAGAATGATAAGCGGTCAATAAAACGGATGAAGGAAGTGTCGAGAAGTTAACACTTGATGATCTAAAAGATTATTATAAAAAACGATTCTCACAAAATTATGCATCTTTTGTTGTTGTGGGTGATATCACTAAAGAAGCAATGTTGTCTAAGTTAATTACTTTTAAAGAGTGGAATAACTCAGCATTACATTTAACAGAACCCACTTTACCTGTAATTGAGAAAACAAAAATTTATTTTGTAAACAAACCAAATGCTCCTCAATCTGAAATAAGGGTTGGTTACGTGGCAATTCCTTTTGATGCAACAGGAAATTATTTTAAAACATCGATTATGAATAAACCTAGGGGGCAGTTTAACATGCCGTATCAATATGAATTTAAGAGAAAAGCATGGCTATACGTATTATTCACGTGGTTATTTTTTAGGTGATAAATATCCTGGGCCTTATACCGTATTTACAAGTGTTCGTGCAGATGTAACAGACTCATCAGTAATACAAATAATGAAAGAAATAAGAAATTATGCGGATAAGGGAATCACTGAAAAGGAGCTACAAGAAACAAAAATGGCGACCGCACAACGTGAAACTCAACTGTATGAAACACCATCTCAAAAGGCAGCTGTTCTCAAAAATATCCTCGATTACGGCTTAGAAAAAGACTTTACACTCAAGCAAAGTGAAATATTAAAATCACTCACAGTTGCTGAAATAAACGAGCTTGCAAAAAAATATCTACCTTATGACAAAATGCATATTGTAGTTGTAGGCGATAAAGTAAAAGTATTTGATAAGCTGAAAAAGATAGGATATGAAGTGGTGGAGTTGGATGCGAATCGTGATATGGTGAAATAAATGCGACTCAAAAAAATTACAGTCACCCCTCTCCTTTCTTCAAGGAGAGGGACGGGGGTGAGGTAAGCGCTGCTCGTGCGTCAATTCCTCTTCTTCGCAAAAAACACCTTTACCAATTCCGCACACTCCTCTGCCAAAACACCACTTACCACTTCCGTTTTTGGGTGTAGCAGGTTGTGTTCGCTTATCAAGCGAAAACCTCGTTTGGTATCGGGTGCACCAAACACCAGTTTTTTAAATTGTGCCCAGGCAATGGCGCCGGCGCACATGGTGCAAGGTTCCAGGGTCACATAAAGTGTACATTCATTCAGGTATTTACCGTTCAGGAAGTTGGCTGCCGAGGTGATCCCCTGCATTTCAGCATGGGCCGTTACATCCTTGAGACGTTCCGTTAAATTATGGGTACGTGCAATGATGCGGTTTTCACAAACAATCACCGCGCCTACAGGTACTTCATCTGCATCAAAAGCCTTTTTCGCCTCTTTTAAGGCTTCTTTCATAAAGGATTCATCTGAAAAAACTGTCAGTTCCATACCGCAAATATACTTTGTGTTAAGCTAAAAATGCCTTGTTTGGCAAGCTTTATTTTTAGTAATTTCGTAGCCGTATTAAAATTTTAAAAAATGCTACGATCACACACTTGCGGAGAGTTACGTATTACACATGTAGGGCAAACAGTTACCATCAGCGGATGGGTACAAGGAGTCAGAGATAAAGGTTCTTTACTTTGGATCGATTTGCGGGATCGTTATGGAATCACACAAATAACCATTGAAACAGAAAATGCTGCAGCAGAACTCGTGGAAACCGTTCGTACGCTTGGCAGAGAGTATGTTATCAGTGTTACCGGTAAAGTAAAGGAGCGTTACTCCAAAAGTGATAAACTGACAACAGGTGATATCGAAATAGAACCTACAAAAATTACAGTGCTCAACTCAGCCATTGTTCCTCCTTTTACAATAGAAGATGAAACAGACGGTGGTGATGATTTGCGTATGAAATACCGGTATTTGGATTTGCGTCGTAATCCTGTTCGTAAGAATTTAGAGTTGCGTCATCGCATGGCCATTGAAACCCGTAATTACTTAGATAAACTGAATTTCCTGGAAGTGGAAACACCCGTGTTGATTAAATCAACACCAGAAGGAGCAAGGGATTTTGTGGTGCCATCTCGTATGAATCAAGGAGAGTTTTATGCTTTGCCACAATCACCGCAAACATTTAAGCAATTGTTAATGGTGGGTGGTTTCGACCGTTATTACCAAATTGTTAAATGTTTCAGAGATGAAGATTTGCGTGCAGATCGTCAACCGGAATTCACGCAGATCGATTGTGAAATGGCGTTTGTAGAGCAGGAAGATATTTTGAATACGTTTGAAGGGTTGGTGCGTCATTTATTCAAAACCGTTAAAAATGTTGATATTCCTGAGCTTTCGCGTATGACCTATGCCGATGCAATGAAATACTATGGAAATGATAAACCGGATATTCGTTTTGAAATGAAGTTTGTGGAGTTGAATGATGTGGTAAAAGGAAAAGACTTCAAAGTATTTAACGATGCAGCGTTGGTAGTTGGTATCAATGCCAAAGGTGCTGCAGAATATACACGCAAACAATTGGATGAATTGACAGAGTTTGTAAAGCGTCCTCAAATTGGTGCCACCGGATTGGTTTATGCTCGCTACAATACAGATGGTTCTGTTAAATCATCCGTGGATAAATTTTATAGTGAAGAGGATTTAAAAAAATGGGTTGCTGCATTTAATGCTCAACCTGGGGATTTGATTTTGATATTAGCAGGTGCTGAAAATAAAACGCGCAAAGCTATGTCAGAGCTTCGTTTAGAAATGGGTAATCGTTTAGGTTTACGTGATAAAAATAAATTCGCTTGCCATTGGGTTATTGATTTCCCATTGTTGGAATACAACGATGAGAGCAATCGCTGGCATGCGATGCATCATCCATTTACTTCGCCAAAACCGGAAGACATTCAATTGTTGAGTTCAAATCCAGGTGCTGTTCGCGCCAATGCATACGATATGGTAATAAATGGAGTGGAAGTAGGTGGTGGATCCATCCGTATTTTTAATAAAGCGTTACAAGCACGTATGTTTGAATTGCTTGGTTTCACAAAAGAAGAAGCATTGGCTCAATTTGGTTTCTTAATGAATGCATTTGAATTTGGCGCGCCTCCTCATGGTGGAATTGCATTTGGTTTTGACCGCTTGTGTTCCTTATTCGGCGGAGCGGAAGTGATTCGTGACTTTATCGCTTTCCCCAAAAATAATTCCGGAAGAGATGTGATGATTGATTCACCATCACCAATTGCAGATGCACAGTTAGAAGAATTGAATATTAGTGTAAAGAAGCAAGTGGTTTGATTTTTGGGATTACCGCAGCTGTTCAAACAGTACTAACTAAACAGAATAATTATTATGATAGAAGCGATTATTCCTTTAATTTCTTTAATCGCACTGGAGATCGTTCTAGGTATCGATAACATCATTTTTATTTCTATTTTAACGGATAAGCTACCTGAAAATCAAAGAAACAAATTGAGATACTGGGGGCTTGGTTTGGCCATGGTTATGAGGCTTGTTTTGTTGGCTTTTATTTCATGGATTTTAAAACTGGACAACACATTGTTCAATTTATTTGGAATTGATTTTTCCGGAAAAGGAATCATCCTCATCATTGGTGGGTTGTTTTTAATTTATAAAAGCACAAAAGAAATTTATCATAAAACGGAGAATGCTTCAGCAGAAATTCCAGATGTTCCGTTAAAGAGTACTTTTAAAAGGCTCTTATCAGAAGTAATTATATTGGATCTGGTATTTTCTATTGATTCCATTATTACAGCAGTTGGAATGGTTCAAGAACTTTGGATCATGTATACGGCTGTGATCGTCACCGTTATTATTATGATGGTCGCTTCTAAACCCATCAGCAACTTTATCAGAAAACATCCATCCTTTAAAATTTTAGCCTTATGCTTTTTAATGATGATTGGTGTATCATTGATCGCTGAAGGTTTGCATTTCGAAATACCAAAAGGATATATTTATTTTTCAATGGCATTTGCTTTTTTAGTGGACCTGATTCAAATGAAAACGGTAAAGAAGGAAAAGTGAGTTTTGCCAAATGAAAATTGAAAAGCATACGATAAATGGTGCTAAAATAGCCGAGATAATTTCAGATGAGGTTATCATTAATAATACAGAAGATGGATTGGCCCTGCTGGGAAATTTGTATTATCAGGGTTTTGATGCTATTGTAATGCATGAAAAAAATATCACACCTGATTTTTTCGATCTGAAAAATGGAATAGCTGGAGAAATTCTTCAAAAATTTTCGACGTATCGAATCCGTTTTACCGTAGTTGGCGACTTTTCAAACTATGCAAGTAAAAGTTTAAAGGATTTTATTTATGAAAGCAATAAAGGAAAACACATCAACTTTGTAACTTCAACGAGTGAGGCGATAAGGATCCTTTCGATATAAAAATCAAAATATAAAAGGTGGTTTATCAAATCACCTAAACAATAAAATAAATTAAAACAATGGTATCAGTATTTTTGAGAAAATTTCAAATCGGATACGTTTTAATATTGCTGGTTTTTCTCAATTCCTGCGGTAATCGACATCCCAAGCCTCAACCAATAACGTTTGATTTTCAACATGAGGAGTATTGGATCATGGAAAATATAGAATGGGAAACTTTGTCTGAAGAGACAGAAGCCAGTACCAGTAACATAATTCTTTTTAGGAATAAAGATGCCAATTGGGGAATAATTTTTTTTGGCAGTTTAACAAAGCACAAGAATATAATCATGATTAATCAAGAGAGTGGTTATGATATTACTTACACTCAAATTGGCCCGGTGAAAATGGGGGATAGTGTATTTGTTGAAAAGGAATTATTTCTGAGAATTAATGATGCAGTAATTGAATATGGTGGAAATCGATTTGTAAGAAGTAAGCTACCTGTAATATCCGGTTTTGAACTCATAGAAAGAGAATGAAATAGAGAGTAATGTCATCAGTGAAAGACTAACGATAAAGAAAAATATACATATTTGAAACGGTTATTAAAGTTAATTAACAAATAACTAATGCAAGTCATTTTCGAAGTCCGTATTTTTGTGCGCAATGAATAGAAGAAAATTTATTAAGACAGCCTTTTGGGGGGTAACAGGAATTAGTGTTTTAAGTGGTTTATATGCCTGGCAAGTAGAACCATTTTGGTTGGAGTTTGTAAAAGTAAAGATGCCGGTAAAGAATTTACCAGATCATTTGGTTGGTAAAACCCTCATGCAAATCAGCGATATTCATATTGGGAAAAGATTTGATCATCAGTTTATAATTGATTCATTTAATAAAGCTAAAGAACTTAATCCGGACTATGTTGTGTATACTGGCGATTACATTAGCATGCACAAAGAAACCGTTCCTTACCAGCAATTAGAAGAAGTAATGAATCATGTGGTGAAAGGCAAACATGGAACGATTGGAAT
>DAORKB010000175.1:0-7266 GCA_035439365.1 Bacteroidia bacterium | reverse complement strand
TTTGCTTCTAACTAAGCATTTATTTTTCTCTTTTTCTTTTTGTCTTGAAACAGGGCAAATGTGCACTGCACATTTGCCCTGTTTCAAGACAAAAAGAAAGAATAGTAATATGCGCACTAAATTTTCACAATACCCACTTTTAGGTATTGTCATACTTCTATGCCCGGGTTACTTTTGTTGCGTTATTTAAAGTTAATCGAAATACTTATAAACGCATATGATACCAACCTTAGACATTAAAAAAATCGCAAAATTATCAGCTTGTATAGCGCTTGTATCTGTTTTTGCAGTATCCTGTAAGAAAAAAGATAAAGATGAGGATCCTATTGATGAGCCTGTGACCTACTCGGTACCTACTACTTATGATTTTGGTACCATTGATACGATTGCTCCTAAACAGGCGATTGCTGAGCTTGGTGAATTTATAGGATATATCAGAAAAACACACGTTATCACCAATGCATTTACACTGGATGTTCAAAAATTAAGAGATTATTATGAAAACAAAAATAATCCATTTGCAAATACAGCTTTGAACACGGGTATAAAATTAAAAACCCTTACCGACAATTCTTACGCACTTCAGGCAGCACTGGATGCAGCATTTGTAGATGCAGTTACAGCAAGCAACAATGCAAATGTTGATTACGATACAACTACTGCATATGAAGGGCATTCCGGCAAGTTGGTTGACCTTACAGCTGAAAGATATGTTTTAGTTGATGCAAACGGATTTGAATACAAGGAGTTTGTAGAAAAAAATATCATGAGCGGGGTTTTCTACTACCAGGCTACAACACTTTTAAATACGATCGGAAGTTTTGATAACGTAACAAAATTGCCAAGCGGATTAACAGCACAACAAACAGCTTGGGACTACGCTTTTGCTTATTTCGGAGTACCGGTTAATTTCCCTACTGTTAAAACCGGGCTTAAAAACTGGGGTAACTACGCAAACACTGTCGATGCGGTAATTGGATGTAATACAACCATTATGAATGCATTTTTGAAAGGTCGTGCAGCAATCAATAACAATGATAATGCAGGACGTGATGAAGCAAGAAACATCGTTGTGAAAACATGGGAAAAAGTAGCTGCTGCAAAATTTATCGCATACGTTAAAATTGCAAAAGATAACAGTGGATCTCAGGCAACTTTTTGCCATGCGTTATCAGAAGGTGTAGGATTTATTGAAGCATTTAAATACAATAGCGCGAAAACAATTTCAGATGCAGATATTGCGTCGTTATTGAGCTACTTTCAAACCAGCGGAAAAGTTAATTTGTATAAAGTTACCGCTCCAAATTTAGATGCTGCAATTTCTAAAATGGCTAGCATATTTAGCATTGACCCGGCTTTAATACCATAATTTTGAGTAAGTTAGTTTTAGTTTTTAGTTTTTACGATGTGCCACGGCACATCGTATTTTAATTTTTTTAGCATGTTCAACAAAAGAAATATAGCTGTTCTTCTTATCGGACTTTTTAGCCTCGTTATTGTTCAATGTAAAAAGAAAGCAGATGATGAAGATCTGAACCCGGATGATTCGTTTGATAAAGCGGCAATGCTTGCAAATTATGCTGACAATATAATTGTTCCGGGATACACAAATTTTAAAAATGCAACTGATAGCTTAGATTTTGCAACCGATATATTTGTAAAAAATCCAACTATTTCCAATTTAAAAACACTTCAATCCATTTTTTTGAATGCCTATGTTCGTTATCAGGCCATTTCAACATTTGAGTTAGGGCCCGCAGAAGCAGAACTACTTAGAGCGAGTGTCAATATTTTTCCTTGTGATACAAATAAAATAAATTCAAAAATAGCAGCCGGAAACTTTGACCTGTCTGCCATTTTGGACATCGATGTAAAAGGGTTTCCTGCAATGGATTTCCTGTTATTTAACTCCCAACAAAATGCAGCTATTATTTTATCCAGGTTTACAACTTCAACCAACGCTGCCAATGCAAAGCAATATCTTGTAGCAATCGTAACTGAAATAAAACGTAAAAGTGATGCCATTTATAATGGCTGGAGCACCACAGGCGGAAACTATGCCAACACATTTAAAAATAATTTAGGAAGCAGTGTAGGAAGCTCCCTTGCTTCGTTGGTAAATCAATTTAATTTCAATTACGAAAATTTAAAAAATGCACGCGTGGGAATTCCGTTAGGCAAGAAATCATTGGGTGTGCTGTATCCGAATAAGGTAGAAGCATTTTACAATGCACAATCCATCACCATGGCAATTGAGCAACTGAAGGCAATTGAAAATGTTTATCTGGGAAAAGATGAAAAAGGCAATGATGGGTTGGGCTTAGATGATTACCTCATCGCTTTAAAAACAGAACATCCATCCGGAATGTTAAGTGATGTTATAAAAACAAAAATCAACCTGATTAAACAGGAATTACTAAAGTTCAAGGGAGGGAACTTCTCTGAAATGATTACAGCAAATCCGGCCCAATTTGAAACCCTTTATCAGCACATATTTCAATTGACAGTATTGATAAAGGTGGATATGCCCTCGGCATATGGTGTGATGATTACTTACGAAGACAATGATGGTGACTAAATCCATAAAACGGATTCAGGCGTACGCACAGGAATCTGTTTCTATTGCGCCCTTGGCGATGTTTCGTATTTTGTTCGGAGCAATGATGCTGCTAAGCATACTTCGCTTTGCATGCAAAGGCTGGATTTACAAATTGTATATTAAACCGGTATTTTACTTTTCCTATTATGGTTTTGAATGGATAAAACCATGGGGCGATCCGGGCATGTACATTCTTTTTATAATAATGGGAGTGGCCGCTCTTTTCCTTATGCTTGGCTTTTTTTATCGCCTTTCAGCCATTCTTTTTTTCTTAACCTTTACCTATGTTGAATTAATTGATAAAACCAATTATCTCAATCATTACTATTTTGTCAGCATCGTTGCATTTTTATTGATTTTTGTACCAGCCGGCAACTTTTTTTCTGTCGATTCCTGTCGTTCTCCGCACAAAAAAATTACCCATATTCCCAGGTTGTTTATCTTGATTTTTCAGCTGCAATTGGGGCTTGTTTATTTTTATGCAGGTGTTGCTAAATTAAATTCCGATTGGTTATTTGAAGCAATGCCTTTACGTATCTGGCTGCAGGCACATACAGATTTACCACTGATTGGCGGATTAATGGATAAGATCTGGATCGCTTACTTTTTTAGCTGGTTTGGGGCAATTTATGATTTGAGCATACCCTTTTTACTATTGTTCCGCAAAACAAGAGGCTGGGCCTATTTCTTTGTCGTGTTTTTTCACATCATGACCTTTCTATTGTTTCAGATCGGTATGTTTCCATTTATTATGATTATTTGCACCCTGATTTTTTTTCCGGAAACATTTCATCAACGAATCATTACAAGCTTGCAGAAATTATTTAAGAGACCCGCCGGGGTTCCTGTTGATAAAATGGCTACCTTTGTGGCCCCTGTAAAACGGGTGTGGATGGGGCTTATGATCGTTCATTTTACGTTTCAGTTGCTCGTTCCATTTCGTTACTTGTTGTATCCCGGAAAATTATTCTGGACAGAACAAGGGTATCGTTTTTCGTGGCGCGTAATGCTCATGGAAAAAGCTGGTAAGGCCTTTTTTTATGTAACCGATCCTGCAACCGGACGCAGTGGTGAAACAATGATGGATAATGATTTAACTGTAAATCAGGAGAAAATGATGGCAACGCAGCCCGACATGATCTTGCAGTACGCACATTATCTAAAGCAAAAGTATCAGGCGCAGGGAATTGCCAATCCTGAGATTCGTGTGGAATGTTATGTAACATTGAATGGAAGTGGTAGCCGCCTATTTATTGATAAAAAAGTTGATTTAACAAAGGAGGAAGAAAGTTTTAAAAATAAAAGCTGGATACTTCCTTTTGAAGCGCATACAAATGAAAATTAAATATTTAGTTACAGTTATATATTGCGTGGCGGGTGGTAAGCTTTTGTTGGCGCAGGATACCGTTGTAACAGATAAGAAAGAAGGGGCAAAGAAATTACATGAAGTAGTTATCAGTGCTGAAAAGGACAACAACTTTGGAATTACCCGGTTAAAACAAGTGGAAGGAACATCCATTTATGCAGGAAAAAAATCAGAAGTGATTGTGATCGGAGATGTTAATGGAAATACAGCAACAAATAACTCCCGTGAGATTTACTCAAAAGTATCCGGATTAAATATCTGGGAAAGTGATGGAGCCGGTATTCAGCTGGGGATTGGTGGAAGAGGGTTGAACCCGAATCGTGTTACGAATTTTAACACCCGTCAGAATGGTTATGATATCAGTGCAGATGCACTTGGTTATCCCGAAAGTTATTATGCACCCCCAACAGAAGCACTTGAACGGATAGAGATTGTAAGAGGAGCAGCTTCATTGCAATACGGGACACAATTTGGAGGGTTTGTAAATTTTAAATTCAAACAAGGCCCCGAAAACAAAAGCATTGAAGCTACTGCGCGACAAACGATTGGTTCTTTTGGATTCTACAATGCATTTACTTCCCTGGGAGGTACGGTAAAAAAATTAAACTATTACACGTTTTATCAATATAAAAAAGGAGATAGCTGGAGACCTAATTCGCATTTTGATGTGCATACTGCTTTTGCCGGATTAAATTATCAGGCAACTGATAAATTAAAAATCGGGCTGGAATATACCTTTATGCAATATCTGGCTCAGCAGGCCGGAGGCTTAACCGATAAACAATTTGCTGAAGATCCAAGACAATCCAACAGGGAGCGCAATTGGTTTCGTGTTAACTGGAACCTGGCAGCAGTTACAGTGGATTATTCGTTTAATGAAACATCCCGGATCAATTGGAGAACCTTTGGTTTATATGCACAACGTGATGCATTGGGTAACCTTGGGAAAATAAACCGACCGGATCCTCCAACTTCTTACCGCGATTACCTTCAGGATAAATTCAGAAATTTTGGAAGTGAATTGCGTTATTTGAAAAACTATTCCTTCATCAAAAATATGTCATCCTTCTTAATTGGTGGTCGTATTTACAGAGGACTCACGTTGCGTAAACAAGGCTTTGGAAGTGCTGGGAAAGAACCTGATTTTTACTACCTGAATCCGGATAATCTGGAACACTCCAATTATCAGTTTCCGAGTAAAAACATTGCTTTGTTTGCAGAAAATGTTTTTCGTATTACACCTAAAATTGCAATTACACCAGGTGTTCGCTGGGAGTATATCAATACCAACTCAGATGGCTATTATCATGTTGCAAACAGAGATCTTGCCGGTAACATTGTGTATGAAGCATATGTTCCGGATGATAAAAGCAGTTACAGAAATTTCACATTAGTAGGATTGGGTGTAAGCAATAAGTTTACAAAATACATTGAGTTGTATGCTAATTTTTCGCAAAACTATCGCTCTGTCAATTTTAATGATATGCGCATTGTTAATCAAAATGCACAAGTGGATCTTAATTTAAAAGATGAAAGAGGATACTCAACAGACATTGGCTTACGTGGAAATATAAAAGAACTTTTGAATTTTGATGTGAGTTTGTTTTACCTGCGATACAATGATCGGATTGGAGCGATTCAAAAATCGGATCCGGTTACGTATGAAGTATATCGTTTTCGTACGAATGTTTCTGACTCAAGAAACTATGGATTGGAAAGTTTCGCTGAACTGGATGTGTTTAAATTAGTTGCAGGAAAATCAAGTGAAATAGGTATTTCTATTTTTTCCAATTACTCCAATATTGATGCGCGATACATTAAGAGTGATGAACCTTCCGTAAAAAATGGCAATCGGGTAGAATATGCGCCAGCACACATCTTAAGAACTGGAATTACATTTTCTTATAAAGATTTTAAACTTGCGTACCGGCATAGTTATACATCCGAGCAATATACCGAAGCTACCAATACAGTATTTACAACCGATGCTGTGGACGGATTAATTCCAGCTTACAGTATAATGGATCTATCATTGAAATATGCCTATAAATGGTTCCTGGTATCTGCGGGGATCAACAATCTTCAAAATAGCATGTATTTTACACGACGTGCTGATGGCTATCCTGGTCCTGGAATAATTCCATCCGATGGTAGAAGTTTTTACATTACGCTACAAGTAAAAATCTGAGAAAAGAGAAACGTTAATTACCCCTCTCCAAGAAGAGGTGGCACCCACCTTCGCAAAAGCTACGGTGAATGAAAGTGATGAGCTTAGCGGGACTTGTGTGAATTTATCCCAAAATATTCTGATATTATTTCTTACATTCGTCCTAACCAATTTTTATGCTATGATATTGATTGCAGATAGCGGCTCCACCAAAACAGATTGGCGCTTAATTGATGATAACCATGAAATTTATCAATACGCCACACAAGGAATCAATCCATACTTTCATTCGCAAGAACAAATCGCGGAGATCATTGAAAAAGAATTGTTGTTTCAATTAAGCAAAAGTATTCAAACGCATATTTTTGAAATTCATTTCTACGGGGCCGGTTGTGCCACCATTCCTAAAAAGAAAATTATTGCCACTGCATTGATCAACTTTTTTCCATCATCCCATATTCAGATACATTCCGATTTATTAGGAGCCGCACGCGCCTTATGTGGTCATCAACCCGGCATAGCAGCTATTTTAGGAACCGGTTCAAATACCTGTTACTACGATGGAACCAATATTGTTGAAAATCATGCTTCAACCGGATATATTTTAGGTGACGAAGGGAGTGGTGCACATCTTGGAAAAACATTTATTCAGGCATATCTTAATAAAGAACTTCCCGAACCTATCCGTAAACGATTTGAAGAACGTTTTGAATTGGATAAAGATGAAATACTTGATAGGGTATACAAACAACCAATGCCCAATAGGTTTTTAGCATCTTTTAGCAAATTTATTTATCAGAATTTGAAGGAGCAATATTTAATTGATATGGTTGCAAAATGCTTCAATGAATTGTTTGATAAGCACATACTTAAATACGAACATGCTTCATTGAAATTAAATTGTGTTGGTTCTGTTGCATTTTATTTTAGCAACATTCTTCGTGCAGTGGCTGCCAATAAAGGTGTTCAGATAGATAAAATAATTGAAACCCCGATTGCTGCATTAACTTTATATCATCTGGAAGAGGAATAACACTTATAAATTATAAGGGAAAATCTATTTTGTTTTAGCAGTTTTAAAAAGATATAATTGCTAACTTCGCGCTATCTTAAAGAGAAAAGGAGTTAAGAAGG
>DAORKB010000174.1:0-7286 GCA_035439365.1 Bacteroidia bacterium | reverse complement strand
CTTCATAAAACTATCTCTGATTAAATTTACTTACTCAAATACAAATTCCTTTCCGAATAAATCGTATGAAAAAATTCATCTGTTAAATCATCAATGAAATAAATTGCTTCACCGGTTGATTTCATTTCAGGTCCTAATTCTTTCGTTACTTCAGGGAATTTCTCATATGAGAATACCGGAATTTTTATTGCAAATCCTTTTTTACGTGGGTTGAATTTGAAGTCTTTAATCTTTGCTCCCAACATCACTTTTGTTGCATAATTTACATACGGTTCATCATATGCTTTTGCGATGAATGGAACGGTACGCGAAGCTCTCGGATTTGCTTCAATGATGTACACAATCTCATCTTTGATTGCAAACTGAATATTCAACAAACCCACTGTTTTCAAAGCGAGTGCAATGGTTTTGGTATGTTGTTCAATTTGCTTGATTACATTTTCACTTAAATCAAATGGTGGCAACACCGCATAGGAATCGCCGGAGTGTATCCCTGCAGGCTCAATGTGTTCCATAATTCCTATGATATAATTATCGGTTCCATCACAAATCGAATCCGATTCTGCTTCTATTGCTCCTTCCAAAAAGTGATCGATCAATACCTGATTACCCGGGTGATCCTTTAACAAGTTCACCACATGTTCTTCCAGCTCCTGTTCATTGATAACGATCTTCATGCTTTGTCCGCCCAGTACGTATGAAGGACGAACCAGTAATGGGAAACCAAGGCTCTTAGATAATTCAACTGCTTGTTCAGCATCTTCAATTACTCCGAATTTTGGATAAGGAATGTTGTTTTCTTTTAATAGATTGGAGAAACTTCCTCTGTCTTCAGCCAGATCCAATGATTTGAAATCTGTACCAATGATTTTTATTCCGTAACGCTCTAGTTTTTCTGCAAGCTTTAATGCGGTTTGTCCGCCTAACTGAACAATAACACCTTCTGGTTTTTCATTCAGGATGATATCATAAATATGCTCCCAAAAAACAGGTTCGAAGTACAGTTTGTCAGCCACATTAAAATCAGTGGATACAGTTTCCGGATTGCAATTGATCATAATGGTTTCGTATCCCATCTCTTTGGCTGCAAGTACGCCATGTACACAACTGTAATCAAACTCTATCCCTTGTCCGATACGATTTGGGCCACTTCCGAGCACCACAATTTTTTTCTTATCGGATGCAATGGATTCATTTTCGTCTTCAAACGTGCTATAATAGTATGGTGTTTTTGCTTCAAATTCGGCAGCGCAGGTGTCAACCAATTTGTATACACGGTTAATGCTTAACTCTTTTCTTCTTGCGTATACTTCGCTTTCCACGCAATTTAATAAATGTGCAATCTGACGATCTGCATATCCTTTTTGTTTTGCCTCGTAAAATAGATCGCGAGGAAGTTTATCAAGCTTGTATTTTGATATTTCATTTTCCAACAAAATCAACTCTTCAATTTGGTTCAGGAACCAAATATCGATGCGTGTTAATTTTTGTATGGTTTTGATGGAGATGCCTAATTTAAGTGCGTCGTAAATGTGAAACAAACGGTTCCAGCTAGGACGCTCCAGGCTCTTCATCAATTCATCCTGATTTTTTAATTCTTTCCCGTCAGCACCTAAACCATTACGTTTAATTTCAAGCGACTGACAAGCTTTTTGCAATGCTTCCTGAAAGCAACGACCAATGCCCATTACCTCACCTACCGATTTCATCTGGAAACCAAGTTCACGATTGGAACCTTTGAATTTATCAAAGTTCCAACGTGGAATTTTTACAATAACATAATCAAGTGTGGGTTCAAAATACGCTGAAGTTGATTTGGTGATTTGATTTTCCAACTCATCCAGGTTGTATCCTATCGCTAATTTAGAGGCAATTTTTGCAATCGGATAACCGGTAGCTTTACTTGCAAGAGCCGATGAACGGGATACACGCGGGTTAATTTCAATCGCAATAATTTCTTCCGTATCATCCGGGTTAACAGCAAATTGAACATTACAACCACCCGCAAAGTTTCCAATGCTGCGCATCATTTTGATGGCCATTGTACGCATTTTCTGGTAGGTTGAGTCGGATAAAGTCATTGCCGGTGCAACAGTAATACTATCACCGGTATGAACACCCATTGGATCAAAGTTTTCGATGGAACAGATAATGGCAACGTTATCATTGGCATCACGCAACAATTCCAACTCATATTCTTTCCAGCCCAACACAGCTTTATCAATTAATACTTCATGAATAGGTGAAGTATGCAAACCACGATCTAACAGTTTATCAAAATCTTCTTTTTGGTAAACTACACTTCCACCGCTTCCTCCCAGTGTAAATGAAGGACGGATAACCAACGGGAAACCAAACTCCTGTGCTATTTCTTTTCCTTCCAAAAAAGAGCGGCAAATTTTGGAGGGTGCCATTCCAACCCCTATGGATAGCATACGTTCGCGAAATTTATCGCGATCTTCTGTTACTTCAATAGCATCGATGTCAACACCAATCATTTTCACATTGTACTTCTTCCAAATGCCCATTTCATCGCATTTCATCGCGAGGTTTAAGGCTGTTTGTCCACCCATTGTTGGTAAAACAGCATCAATGTCTTTATTTTCTTCCAGGATTTTAATAATGGATTTTACTTCCAATGGTAACAGGTAAATATTTTCTGCTGTTACCTTATCCGTCATAATAGTAGCCGGATTGGAGTTAATCAACGTTACTTTAATTCCTTCCTCTTTTAAGGAACGAGCTGCCTGGGAACCGGAATAATCAAATTCACATGCTTGTCCAATAACAATGGGACCGCTACCGATAATAAGGACAGATTTAATGGAGTTATTTTTTGGCATATTGGAGGTTTAGTTTTCTTTTAAAGTGTGCAAAAATAAATAAGGTTAATCTTAAAATTATTTGTTAACATTTTTTTAGTCACTGATTTTTTCAATTACCAGCCTTCACTGAAGCTTCGGCCGTTTATGCGCGTAACAGTTCAGCTTCTACACGCATGCTATTGGCTGAACTGTAACGTGTACATAAAAAAAAGCCTTTCCAAAATAACGGAAAGGCTTTTTTATTTAAATCAATTTCATTTGACTATTTATGTGTTTTTTCGTCAGATACGGTTAATTTCTTTCTTCCTTTAGCTCTGCGGGATGCTAATACTCTGCGTCCGTTTGCAGATGCCATTCTTTCACGGAAACCATGTTTGTTTTTTCTCTTCTTTACCGATGGTTGGAACGTACGTAATGCCATTGTTCTTATAGTTTATGTACACCAGGGGCGCACTTATTAATATTCGTTTTTCTTAATTCGGACTGCAAAGATAGAACTTTTTTCAATTCTGCAAGGATTTATTAAAAAAAAGTAGAATTTCCCTCTCATAATACCATTTTATGCTGTTCACCGTCGTGGAGCAACCACCTGCCTAAAACTGTGATTTCCGCTATTAAAATAGGTCTTATTTAGCATACAAAAGAATATCTTTGCATCCTAAATTTACCACCAGAATGGCTCGAAAACTTAAAGCAACAGATGATCTGCCGAAGGCGAAAATTAATAAAGAATCTTTCAAACAAATATCCCGTTTATTCAAATACATTGGCCCTCATAAATGGAAATTATACCTGGGAATGGTATTTTTGGGGCTAACCGGTGCCACCGCTCTATGGTTCCCGATGATGCTTGGGGGCTTAATCAAAACAATTGAACAGAAGGACTTTTCAAAAATCAATGAAATTGGGATCTACTTAATACTTGTGCTTTCTGCTCAGGCCGTTTTTTCATATTACAGAATTTATTTGTTTGTCAATTACACCGAAAATACGCTGGCTAAGCTAAGACAGGCTGTTTATGCACATATGATTACCCTCCCCATGACCTTTTTTGCTCAAAAGCGTGTAGGGGATCTAAACAGCCGCATGTCGGCTGATATTTCACAGATACAGGACACGTTAACCACTACCATTGCTGAATTTTTAAGGCAACTCATCCTTATTATCGGCGGAATAACCTGGCTACTGTTTATTTCTCCCAAACTTACGCTACTAATGCTTAGCATCGTACCTGTTGTAGCCATAGCAGCGGTTATTTTCGGACGGTTTATCCGAAAAGTAAGCCGTAAGGCCCAGGAAAAAATTGCCGAGTCGAACACCATTTTAGAAGAGACCTTACAGGGCATCACCAATGTAAAGGCTTTTGCAAATGAATTTTTTGAAAACAAACGATACCAACGCAGCACAGAAGAGATTGTTGCAAATGGTATACTCGGTGGAAAATACAGAGGGGGGTTTGCTTCCTTTATTATTTTCTGTTTATTCGGAGCAATTGTAGCCGTTATATGGTATGGAGTTACATTGGCATCAAGAGGACAATTGCTTATTGGCGATCTGATTTCTTTTATCCTTTATTCTGGGTTTGTGGGAATGTCGTTTGGTGGTATTGCCGAAATGTATGCACAGATTCAAAAAGCTGTAGGTTCACTCGAACGTGTATTTGAAATTCTGGATGAAACTCCTGAACCGCTTGATATTGCAGAACAAAAAACACTTCAACGCCGTGTTGAAGGAAATGTAACATTCGAACACGTTAGCTTTACTTATCCATCTCGTAAAGAAATACAGGTATTAAAAGATGTTAGCCTGGTTGCAAGAAAAGGTGAAACCATTGCAGTTGTGGGCCCCAGTGGTTCGGGTAAATCAACATTGGTTGGTTTATTACTACGCTTTTATGACCCTGAAAATGGCACTATCCTGATTGATGGTAAGCCCAATAATTCCTACTCGTTAACAGAGCTTAGAAACAATATGGCCATTGTACCACAAGATGTATTGTTATTTGGTGGAACGATTAAAGAAAATATTGCCTACGGTAAACCCAATGCTACCATTGCCGAGATTGCAGAAGCGGCACGTAAAGCAAACGCCCTGGATTTTATTGAAAGTTTTCCTGAAAAATTTGAGACCGTTGTTGGAGAACGCGGCATTAAGCTTTCTGGTGGTCAACGTCAACGCATTGCCATTGCACGAGCGGTGTTAAAGGACCCAAGTATTTTAATTTTAGATGAAGCTACCAGTTCATTGGATTCTGAATCAGAACGTGTTGTGCAACAGGCATTGGATAAACTAATGGTAGGACGAACTTCTTTTGTGATTGCACATCGTTTATCAACTATTCGTAAAGCTGATCGTATCATTGTAATTGAAAACGGGAAAGTGAGAGAAAGCGGCACACATGAAGAATTAATTCACATTGAGGATGGTCTTTACAGAAGTTTAAGTCGTTTACAAACAGAGCTTGCTTAATTTCACAACCATGAAAACATACATCGCACTGCTAAGAGGGATCAATGTAAGTGGCCAAAAAATGATAAAGATGGCTGCATTACAGGAACTGTTCAATGCATTGAATTTGAAAAATGCAAAGACGTATATTCAAAGTGGCAATGTTGTTTTTCAATATAAGGGTGATGATCTTGCTCCTCTTCAAAAAAAGGTTGAGAAAAAAATAAAAGACACGTTTGGTTTTGAAGTACCTGTTATTCTGGTTCCAGCAGATAGTATTGAAGGTGTTCTAAAAAACAATCCCTTTATCAAAAAGAAAGATTGTGATTTCGATAAACTGTATTTTATCTTTTTTAATGGCACAGTTGATAAAGCTGCACTCGATAAAATTTCACAAGGCAATTATGGAACAGATGAGTTTGCTGTAAAAGGAAATGTCATCTATCTCCACCTTCCTAATAATTATGGCAATACAAAGCTTAACAACAATTTCTTTGAAAGCAAATTAAAAATAACGGCTTCTGCACGGAATTTAAAAACGCTGAATGCGTTGAAAGCTATGGCTGAAGAGATTCAGTAGTTATTAAAAGTGATTCGATTTAATTACTGATGAACTGTGCATATCTACTCCGCTCGAACTTACGGGACGCACGCATACTACTAAATTTAAACGACCGACACCGCCTTCTTTTCATACGGAAACTTTCGCTTGAACGAATTAATCGGCTTTTCTACAATAATCCAGGAAAAATGCGCCACCACAAACGTAATGAAGAAACAGATAACACATTCGGTAAAACGATTGTTTACTGTCAACCCTATTTTAGGAGTTAAGTAATAATACAAAGGTGGTGCAAACATGTGGTAAACGTATAAGCCATATGATATTTTTCCGGAATAGACCACAAACTTATTTTCAAGCACCCATTTCGGAAGAAATTGGAATCCATTGATGGAAGCTCTGGCTACAATAAATAAAGATAATACAGCAATTAAAAAATCATCGAACATTTCCTTCACCTTTATTGAATCGGCGTAACGAATCCAAAACAGGAGTAAAACACAAATCAGTATACCGGTATATGCAACAAGTGGTTGTGCAATTTTTTTAAATACCTCTGGACGATATAAATCAAAATACGCCAAAAGCCCTCCTATTGCAAGAAAACACATACACGATGTTGGGAAATACGCTACGGCCATCCAATTTTCGGAAGTGATAGACGTGACATATCTGCTTGCCAATGACAATACAATTGTTGCTACAATTGCTTTCAGAAAATGTTTGGGATTAATAAAAACAATTAACAATGGCCAGAAAATATAAAACTGCTCCTCTACCGATAAGGACCAAAAATGACTGTAACAACCAATGTATTCGTTATAAATGGACTGATAAATATTGACAGAATAAGAGAATAACCAAGGTGAAAGTTCGCGCGTATTCTCATAATCCATTATGTAAAGCAATATCAACAAACCATAATAGATGGGAAAAATGCGCAAGAACCGACGGATGTAAAAATTTCTTAAAAACGAGGAATGATTGCTATCAACCGTATCTTTTTTATAGTTCAGTAAGATCTTTGTAATTAAAAAACCGCTGAGCACATAAAATAAAATCACTCCACCTCCGAATGGAAATTTTAATAAAAATGGATTATACAGGCGCCATTGAAGCCAATGTGCAATCATTACGAATACGATTGCAAAAAAGCGTAACCCATCAAGCTGGGGAATATGATTGTCTTTTAAAGAACCGGAAGATAAATTAGAACTAAACATATATACTTTTTAAACAGAGGAACCAAAGTTAGCAAAATATCTTTGCGTTCAATGGTTACATGGGCAGGTATACCACCTTCTTGGTTTCAAAAAATTCTTCCCTGAAATAATCTTTTAGGTCGTAAAACACAACACGTTTTTTAAAGTCTTTAAATTCTTCCTCCAGGTCGCCTCCTTTTAAATAAAGAATTCCATTGGGTAATGCATTGAACTGTTTCTTGCTGATTT
>DAORKB010000173.1:0-7416 GCA_035439365.1 Bacteroidia bacterium | reverse complement strand
ACAACACATGTTCCATCCGGTGCAATCAAAGCAGTTGCAGCTTCTGAAAATTGTGTTGTGTAATTCACACTTGCAAAATAAATAGTGTTTTCCATTGCTCTGAGCATTGCTGCTTTTTCATAATAAGGATTTTTTTTATGTCCCCATTCCGTAAGTTGTTCTCCTTTAACATCACTTCCGGCAAAAATGGGATGAAACACGATTGTGGCATCACGCATTGCTGCCCAGCGTACGGTTTCCGGGTATCGGAACCCTTCATGACAAATTACAATTCCAAACGTTACTCCTTTTTCTTCAAACAAAATCCGTTCGGTACCCGGTATCCAGGTATTATCTTCGGAAGGGTCCAATTGATTTTTTGCCTGATAACCAAGTGCCTCTCCTTTGCTCGAAATGACATGTGCAATATTTAAAAACTTGGTACCATCGTACCAATCCATCGGAATGATCACACAGATGGAATTTTCTTTTGCCATTTTTTTGATTTGTTCAACAGCAGCTTGTAATTTTTCAGGCGATGATTTTTCAATCGTATATTCGGGCCAGGGGTAACCTGGTATGTAAGACTCCGGAAAGCAAATGATTTCAGCTTGTCCAATAGCGGCTTCTTTGATTAGTTTTTCAACCCAATACAGTGCATCATTTATGGATTTTGGAAATGGAGGAGAGGCTAGTGCAATTTTCATAACAATTAATTAAACTGGCTACAAAATTATAAAATGTAGGAGCAATTGGTACTCATAAATCAATATGTTCTTCAAATTTTGTCATCAAAAAATAGCAGTTTGTAATTTTTTTCGTGGAAAATATCCCTAAGATACAGGGAATTAAATTTTTTTAATTATATTTATTCATTCTACTTTTAAACAATTTAGGATACGACCATTTTAAAATATCATCCCCTGATATGGTCAATCTGTTAAAGCAATAAATAAATATATATATCGCAAATAAAAATAAATCTCTAAAATCAGATTCTCATGAAAAGAAATTTCCTCTTTATTTTTCTACTAGCTGTAATTACAAGCGCAACTGCTCAGACACGAGAATCCTACTGGGGATCAATTTCAGAATCTGAAATTAAGGTTAGGGGCGAAAGAACAATCATTCCTCAAAAGTACATGACTTATCGTGTATCTGTTAATGAACTGAAGAATGTACTTTCTGCAGCTCCAACAGAAGAGCAAATGAATTTAAGAAGTTCTCAGGCAATTATTGAATTGCCTTTACCTGATGGAAGCATTCAACGATTTAGATTGATTGAGGCTTCGATTATGGCTCCTGAATTAGCGGCCCAGTTTCCCAATATAAAAACCTATAACATTGAAGGGATTGATGATCCGCGTGCGAATGGTAAATTGGATTGGAATGATTTCGGTTTTCATGGAATGATTCGTAAACCTTCCGGCGATATTTTTATTGACCCATATAGCAGAGGAAATGTTTCTGATTACATTAGTTACTATACTGCCGACTTTCAAAAAGAGGCTCAACATGTAATTCCAGAGGTGGGAGTGAGAACGAATAATAACAATACTGAAGGAAAAAAAAAAGATGCTTCTGGTGCCGTAATAGGAAAGCCACAAGCAATGATATGCAGCGGAAGTAACCTTCGCAAATACAGACTTGCTCTGGCTTGTACCGGTGAATATGCAAAAGCAGCTACCGGTAAAACAGCTCCTACCACTAACGAAATTTTATCTGTTGTTACAACCACCGTTAACCGTGTTGATGGAATTTATGAAACAGAAGCAGCCATCAGATTGGTATTGGTTGCCAACGAAACAGCGATCTTGTACGGAAACCCTTCCACCGACCCTTTCGACGGAAACAATGATGCAGGTACTTTAATTGATGAAAGTCAAAGTGTAATTACCAGCAAAATTGGTAGCGCTAATTTTGATATCGGACATACATTTAGTACAGGTGGTGGCGGATTGGCCAGCTTAGGATGTGTTTGTACAAATGGAACAAAAGCCAGCGGAATTACCGGTAGTTCAAAACCTGTAGGGGATGCTTATGATGTGGATTATGTAGCGCATGAAGTTGGACATCAGTTTGGAGGAAACCACACGTTTGCTGCAAATACAAGTAATTGCGGTGGTGGAACTGGAAATTCAGGTACTGCGGTAGAGCCAGGAAGTGGTATTACGATTATGGCCTACGCTGGTATTTGTGGAACAACGAACGATATTGCCCCTCATAGCATCGCTTATTTTCATACAATAAGCTTTGATGAAATCATGGCGTATTCAAACACAGATAATGGTAATGATTGCCCTGTTAAAACGAGCACTGGAAATAGTCCCCCTTCCGTTACCGTTCCAACAACATTAACAATTCCATTTTCTACACCATTCACATTAACCGGTTCAGCAACTGATCCTGATGGTGATTCATTGACTTATTCCTGGGAAGAGATTGATTCCAATTATGGACACGATTGGAACTCAGGAACGAAACCATTTTTCCGCTCTTATGACCCTGTAACCTCGCCGAGCAGAACGTTCCCTTTACCAAGTATTGTGCTTGCAGGTCCTACAGCTTACAAGACAACGAAAGGAGAATATTTACCATCCACAACACAAAGTTTAACATTCAGATTAACAGCACGTGATAATAAAATGGGCGGAGGCGGAGTTTGTTATGCGAAAACAAGTGTAACAGTTGCTAACGCAGGTCCTTTCCAGGTTAGTTATCCAAGTGCAACAAATATTAAATGGCCAGGAGCTAGTAAACAAACAGTAACCTGGGATGTGAATAAAACAAATGCAGCACCGGTTAATTGTGCAAATGTGAATATCCTGATTTCACTTGATAATGGTGCAACTTACTCGGTTGTTTTGGCAAATACAGCGAATGATGGAACTCAAGAAATCGATGTGCCTCAAGTACCGGTTACAAAAACAACTTGCAGAGTAAAAGTGGAAGCCGTAGGTAATGTTTTCTTTGACATCAGTGATAATAATTTTACCATCACTTCTACCGTTGGTGTAAATGATCTTGCTTCTGTAAATACATTGGGAGTACAATTGGTTCCAAACCCGGCACAAGATCAGCTTCAGATTTCTGTTTACGGATTAAACAAGAGCACAGCAACACATTTATCCGTATACGATATGCTTGGAAATGTTGTTATGACTGATGTGTACGCTGGTAAAGATCAAATCACTCAAAATTATGATCTTTCCATTTTATCAAAAGGTGTTTACTTTGTAGAAATTTATAACGAGCAACAACGTTCTATTTCACGCTTAGTGAAACAGTAATTAGTAGATAATAAGACTAAAAAAGCAGGCTATTTAAATGTAGCCTGCTTTTTTTATATACATGAATGTATCGTATTTACTTTTCCATTATCGGAAGATATTGTTTCCATGGACCAACCGCCACTTTGTATTGCTTTGCCATTACTCTTGTTATTTGTGCAATGTGCCCGAGATCATGAGCCACCCAGGTAGCAAGAAGTTGAGAAAGGGTAGCTTCACCAAGGGCAGGGTGTGTTCCTCTTTTTGTTAAATCATCATTGGTAATTTTCTTATCTGTTAGCAACGCTAAATTTTCTTCACGAAGTTGCTTGAACTCATTTAGCAACTGTTTTAAACTTTTTCCTTTGCTGTTTTCAAATTGTGCAAAGCGATCAAAAGGGGCAAATGTTTTATCCGAGTGTTTGGAAAGAATAATATTGGTGCGTATCATCCAGTCGGTCTTTTCTCCATGTATCAAATGTCCGACAATATCATATGGGCTCCAGGTGTCAGGCCCCTCGTTGTTCTTTATCCAGTCGTCATGAAGGCCATCTAACAGTGTTTCAATAACGAATGGTGTACGGGATAAGATTTCGATTGATTTATTGAGGTTGAATTCCATAATAAGAGAAATTGGTGATTGAAATCAAAGTTAAGATTTTATTGTTGTTAACTTTAGTCCCCATAATTTAGTGTTTATTTTCTAAAACGACCATCATCTTCACCGTTGTTCAATTTTTGTTCAATATGCATTTTCCCAAATTTATAATTCAGGCTAATGCGTATTCTCCTGGAATCTCCATTATTTTCATTGTAATAATATTGATCCGACATTCGGCTCGACATATATCCGTTTTCCATATATAATATATCCTGGAAGGCAAGTGTAATGTCGAGTTTGTTTTTTAAAAAACTTTTATTGATCATAAAATTGACGGAGCTTCTTGGTGTGTATAATTGTATCGCATCACGGAATGGAGTTGAATAGAAACCGGTGACTTGTATTTTAAAGCCTTTGGGTAATATAAATTCGGTGTTTAATGATCCGTAAAATTGAAAGGTTGCTGAAACAGCAGGCTCTCCATTTATTGTACCTTTAAAATCATTGTACCTCAAGGATGTGTAGGATTTTAAATTGAACCATTTGATTTGTTTTTGGATAAATACACTCAGGTTATAGTTACTCCTGGAGCGAAAATTAAAGGTGGTGTCAACATTTATTTTTGAGCCCTTTGGTGTGTAAGAATACCAATACATGAAATCTTTTGTAAGCAGGCATTCAAAGCTTGTAGTAATGAAGCCTCTGAGGTTGTGATTGATAGACATTGCATGTGCATAATTCGGTTTAATAGTTGGGTTTCCAACTGTGTAACTTAATTCATCATTAAAAATCCTTGTTGGATTCATTCGTCCAAAATCGGGACGGCGTATACGATAGCTATAAGATCCACTCAATGTATTTTTTGAATTTATTTTATAATCGAATGAAGAACTTGGGAAATAGTTAATATAATGTCTGTTTAACGTGAAGCTACTGGTAAGGCTTTTTCCATCAATGTTCGTTTGTTCTGCCCGAACTCCTATAGAGAGATTTACTTTTTCGAAACTCTTCGATAAGGTTGTATAGGCCGCTAGAACATTTTCTTTGTAGTCATATTTGTTTTGAAGGGTCGTATCCATGGTAGAATTTTTCAATGCGTAATCAGCACCGTGATCGATTGCAATGAAATTACCTTTCAAACCGGCTTCAATGGAAAGTCCTTTCTTCAACATTTTTGTATAATCCAACTTTTGATAAAATATTTGAAAAAGGCTTTTTAAATTGGTTTGGTACGAAGTAGGGGCAAGAATTTCGTTAGCATCTGCATCATAAAAACGGTTCTCTACAAATTTATCATCGTACCCTATAATATGTGTATAATTGGATGATACCTGAAACTGTGATCCAAGAGAATCTATTTTATGGAGTATATTCAGGTTTACATTTGGAGTTGAATAGCTTTCTTTTTCATACGAGTGGTAAGTGAGTTTTTTATAATTGAATTCATTCCCTTCAAGAACGATTGTTGTAGCTTGCTGGTCTGAAACAGGAATATTTAAATTCCCATTAACATATATTCCAATTGATGTTTTAGGAGTAATCTCATATTCAATTCCGCCATTGAAATTGGTGTTTTGGTGTAATATTGAAAGGTCTCCACTTGAATTAAATATTTGGGGGCCATTGATGGTATAAAGTGACCTGTCTAAACGGGTTGTGAAATATAAATTAGTGTAGTTGTAACTGATATTGCTAAATGCACTAAACTTATCGTTTTTGTAATTTAATGTCAATGCAGTAATGGATCTTGCTTTTTTACCCTGACTAAACGATTCATTGATACTTCCATTAAAGCCTTTTAATTTTGCTTTTTTTGTAACAATATTTATTAATGCACTCGACCCTGTAGCATCGTATTTTGCAGGAGGGGTTTTTATAAGCTCAATGGAGATGATTGTTTCTGCACTCATCCCACTTAATATATCTGCCATTTGTGCATCTGTCATTGGTTGAATCCGGTCGTCCATTAAAAATTGAACGCCTGCAACCCCGTTGACAGTGATGTTGTTTTGAGCATCAACATTTACACCCGGAATTTGCTTCAACAGATCAAGCACCGTGTTCCCTTTTGCAATAAGGCTGTTTTCAACATTCAGAATTATTTTCCCTTTATTTAACTCTATTGTAGGTTTGAACGCAACAACACCAACTTCTTTTAACGTTGTACTATTGGTATGCAAAATCAATGTTGGCATCACCACCGGATGAAGGCTATCATATGTTACTTTATCACTGTATAATTCATTGAAACCAATAGCTACAATTTTTACCTTGTATTCATTCTTAAGGATTCTTTCAAAACAATAATTACCATTCTGATCTGTTACAGCGCCTTTCTGTATTGAACTATCCTTGCTGCCAATCAATGCGACCGGAGCATATGGAACAGGAACATTGAGGGAATCAGTTAATTTTCCTGATATGCTGCATTGTGAAACACCTTGTAGAGAAAAAAAACAAATAGAAATAAAAAGGATGATTAGTCGGTAATATAAATGAACGTGATGCTTCATAAATGAATATCTATGGAATAAATTGAAAAGGGAATGAGGTAAAAATAACGTATTTTATTTAGCTGTAGTGTACCGTTTATTTAAAAGAAGTGTCCGTTAAATAAATAAGTAAACCCAAGAGCAGTATTATAAACTCTGCTATAGTTTATATCGAAATCCCTATTTTAAATAAGACGTTAATTCCTGGTTGATCAATCAAAGTAGCATAAAAATTTCCATTGGCGGCTCTTATACCTGGATCATAATATTTTTGATTGAATACATTACGGACATTTAAGCTGGCGCTAATCCCTCTATGAAGTAAATTGTTCGCACTGAGTACCACATTGGTGCAGAAGTATCCATTTGCTTTCCCCGCCGGATTGGTTGTAACAACGGAGCGGTCACCTACCCAATTCTCAATAACATTTATCGAAAATAGCTCAGCAATATATACGGAGCATCCCAAATTGCCTTTGTAATTAGCAATATTGGGAATGACAGATTTTGTTGTTCCATCGTTTTGTGTACCCTCCTGGTATGTAAAATTTAAAAAAGTAGAAAAAAAACTTGAAGAGATAACATCCATTTTTGCTTCAACTCCTTTTACAGAAGCTTTTCCGGCATTTTGGTTTTGTGTTAACCCAACTGCAACCGGTACATCCTGAATGATAATGTCTCTTAAATCATTATGAAATAAATTGATTTGTACAGATAAAATGTTGAATGGGGAATAAATAATATTGGCTTCATATGTTTGAATTTTTTCAGGTTTTAAACCTTCATTGGGGATCCTTACACCACTTGAAGCTGTGTATAATTCAAAATTTGTTGGTGCCCTAAAAGCATTGCCATAAAGAAGTTTAAAGGTGAACAGATCATTAGGTTGATTCGTAATTCCAATTCTGGGATTGATCGTTTTTCCATAAACACTGTTATAATCATAACGTCCACCAAGGGTAAAATTTGTTTTATGAAGTAAAGTAGTGTTTAAGATGTATTGAAGGTAGGCTCCGATTGTATTTTGAATGGTAAATATTCTCGGTTTATACGTTGCATTCACATTTGTAAACCG
>DAORKB010000172.1:0-7423 GCA_035439365.1 Bacteroidia bacterium | reverse complement strand
AGCTATTGAAACCCGCTAAATGGATTATTGTAGATGATGGATCAACAGATAATACCAAACAAATTGTTGAACAGTATCAAAAAGATCACAATTGGATTGAAATTGTGACAATCGATAACAAACAAGAACAAAAGCTATACGGATCAAAAGTAATCAGGGCATTTAACGCCGGATTAAAGCTTCTTAAAGAAACGCAATATGATTTTATTGTTAAGCTTGATGCGGATCTTTCGTTTCCACCTGAATATTTTAGAGATATTGCAAACGCCTACACAGCTAATCCTAAACTAGGAATCTGCGGTGGTTTTATTGTCGAAAAAGAAAGTGATTTTGTTACCAAATCTTCTCGTTATCCACGGGTACAAGGTGCAGTAAAAGCTGTTAGGGCTCAATGCTTTAAGGATATTGACGGTTTTATGGAAGCAAACGGTTGGGATGGAATTGATTTGCTTAAAGCCATGTACTTGGGTTGGGAAATAGGCAATGTTCCGATAAAGGTAATACATCATCGCATTGAAGGAACTGAATACAGATCGATGAAATTCTTTCAAAACAATGGCTATACGCACTATATGCAAGGAAATGATTTATTCCTTACCTTTGTTCGCGGTGTTTTTATGTTAAGAGAAAAACCACATGTGATCGTGAGTTTGAATTACTTAAAAGGATATTTTAAAGGTATGTTTTCAAAACAACCCAAATACGTTGATAAAGATTTTGCAAAATTTATTAGAAAATACCATTACAAGCGATTATTAAACTTTAAACGATAAATAAAGTGCTGAAACTTGCATTATCACATGATGTTGATCGAACCAAAAAATCGTATCAATACCTAACCGGTTTTTTGAAAAGTATTTCAAAAGGCGATATGTCAAATGCCTTATACAATATGAGGCGTCCGAAGGATAAAGAACCTTATTGGAACGTTTATGATATTGCTGCATTGGAAGATTCATACGGCGTACGCTCCACGTTTTTCATGCTGGACGAAAGCATTAAATTCAATCCGTTTAAACCAAAGACTTTTGTATTGGCAAAAGGTCGTTACGATTTGTTTGAACCTAAAATTCAGGAAGCTATTCGTTACCTGGATAAAAACGGTTGGGAAATAGGACTTCATGGATCCTATTTATCTTATAACAACAAAGCGTTGTTGGCCAAAGAAAAAGCCAGATTAGAATCCATTGTGGGACACCCGGTTATTGGAACCCGTCAACACCACCTGAATATGGATGATACCACCTGGAAAATTCATGAAGAGTTAGGATTTGAGTATGATTCCACTTGGGGATTCAATGATGATATAGGTATTAAAGAAGGTAGAATAATGCCTTTTCATCCGAACAATTCTAAATTCGTAGTATTTCCGATGACAGTAATGGACATGTGCTTTATGCGACTTCCAAGTAACAGATGGGATAAATTTCATAAAGTACTTGACGAAATAGAGGAAAACAATGCAGTTATGGTGGTAAATTATCACCACCGTGTATATGATGAGCGAGAATACCCAGGGTTTAAACAATCCTATGCCCGAATAATTGAAACCGTATTGAAACGGAATGGAAAAATTGGCCCATTAATCGATTTTTACAACGCGTATAATGCAGAAAAGAAATAGAAAGGAACAAAGGGAGCACAATTAAATTATACCAAACAGAACTAAAAATTATTTTAATGAGTAAAATTTGTACACGTTGCATTCTCGACACTACAGTTGCAGATATATGGTTTGACGATAAAGGTGAATGCAAGTATTGCAAGATCAATGATGAGATGGAGAAGGATCATCCTTTGGGTCCGGAATCCGATTTAAAATTAAAAGCGATTATTGAACAAATTAAAAAAGATGGCAAGGGACTTCAATACGATTGTATTGCTGGTACCAGCGGTGGAAGGGATAGTACCTATACCTTATTGAAAGCAATTGAACTTGGACTGCGTCCACTTGCTGTACATTTCGATAACGGTTGGAATACAGAAATTTCGGTAAAAAACATTAAAAAAACATGTGAAAAACTGAATATTCCTTTATATACTGTTGTTGCAGATTGGGAAGAGTTTAAAGATTTACAGGTTTCATTTTTGAAAGCTTCTACACCAGATTCTGATATTCCAACAGATTATGCTATTTACTCTGTTCTTTTTGATGTTGCTGCAAAAGAAGGTGTAAAATATATTTTGAACGGCCACTCTTTTAGAACGGAAGGAACATCTCCAATCAGCTGGACATACATGGACGGAAGATATTTGAAAGCTGTCCACAGAAGATTTGGAAAGGTGAAAAAAATAAGAAGTTTCCCAGTGTTAACACTGCCTCGTTTATTGTACTATGCTTTTGTGAAACGCATCAAGGATGTTCGTGTGCTGGAGTATATGGATTACAACAAAAAAGAAGTGGATAAAGTTTTAACCGAAAAACTGGATTGGGAATATTATGGTGGTCATCATCATGAAAATGTGTATACAAAATTTTTTCAATCGTATTATTTACCAAAGAAATTCAATATTGATAAACGCAAAACGGAGTTAAGTGCATTGGTTCGCTCAGGTCAAATTACACGCGAAGAAGCCTTAAGAGAAATTAACAGCTCTCATTACCAATATGACCCAAGCGTTGTTGAATATGCTATCAATAAATTGGGATTGACAAAAGAAGAGTTTGATAAGATCATGAACAGTCCGAATAAAACGCATGACGATTATCCGAATTATTTGCCATTAATAAAAGCGATGAAGTTTCCGATTAAAATTGCAACCAAATTAAAATTGCTTCCGCATATATTATATCTCAAATACGCAAGTAACTAATGATTGTAATAATCGATTATGGCGTAGGTAACTTAAGATCCGTTTATAATAAATTAAAACGGATTGGTCATAACGCGGAAATAAGTTCAGATCCATCAGTCATCTCAAAAGCCGATAAAATTATTTTACCTGGTGTTGGTCATTTTAAAAATGGGATGATTAAACTAAAGGAGTATGGTCTTATTGATTTATTAAATCGTCGTGTTCTTACTGAAAAAATTCCAGTATTTGGAATTTGTTTAGGTGTTCAACTTTTTACAAAAAAAAGCGAAGAAGGGGATTATGAAGGTCTTGGATGGATTGATGCCGAGACCGTTAAATTTGTAGTCCCTGAAAATGAAAAAACACGATTTAAAGTTCCACATATTGGATGGAACTCTGTTTCTGTAATCAAGGATAGCCTTCTTTTTAAAAATGTGGACCCTTCTGAATTATTCTATTTTGTTCATAGCTACCATCTAAAGTGTAATGATAAGCGTGTTGCACTCGGCAATTCAAATTATGCATATGAGTTTGTTTCATGTATTGAACAGGGAAATATTTTTGGAACACAGTTTCATCCTGAAAAAAGTCAGGATGCCGGAATACAATTATTTGAAAATTTTTCTAAACTGTAAAATATGTACCGACCACGCGTAATTCCTGTCCTGTTATTAAGAAATTTGGGGTTGGTCAAATCTGTTAAATTCAAGGACCATAACTACATTGGTGATCCAATCAATGCTGTAAAATTATTCAATGATTTAAGAGCAGACGAATTGGTATTTCTTGATATTCTGGCTAGCAAGGAAAAGCGTACCGTTCAATTATCGTTTGTGCAAAAAGTTGGTGACGAATGCAATATGCCTTTCTCAGTTGGTGGCGGCATTAAAACAATTTCAGATATCAAGCAAATATTGAATGCGGGAGCAGAAAAAATAATTATCAATTCTTATGCTGCTGAAAACCCTGATTTTATTAAGCAAGCAGCCGATGAATTCGGAAGCTCTACAATTGTTGTTTCTATTGACGTTAAAAAGAATCTATTCGGTAAAGAAAACACTTACATTTTAGGTGGAACAAAATCTACTTCATACAATGCTGTTGATTTTGCTAAATTAATGGAAGAAAAAGGTGCCGGTGAATTAATTATTAATTCAATCGAAAGAGATGGAACAATGCAAGGCTATGATTTGGGCCTGACCAAAAAAGTGAGTGAAGCTGTAACCATTCCTGTAATTGCTTGTGGTGGGGCCGGAACATATGCGCATTTGAATGAAGGAATAAAATCATATGCTTCGGCGGTTGCAGCAGGTAGCATGTTCATCTATCATGGACCAAGAAAAGCTGTATTAATTAATTATCCTTCAAAAGAAGAATTACAAAAAATTTTTGAGCCGAATTCAAAATGAAAATATTAATTGATATAGGGCACCCTGCTCATGTTCATTATTTCAAAAATTTCATCCGCATAATGGAAGAGAAAGGACATTCCATTTCCATTTCTGCACGCGATAAAGAAGTTACATTTGATTTGCTTAATTATTACAAACTACCGTATTTCAATAGAGGAAAAGGAAGAAAGGGACTAAGCGGAAAACTATTTTACATTATAGAAGGTGATCTTCGTTTATTAAAATTTGCACGCTCCCTCAAACCTGATTTATTTTTAAGTTTCGGCTCTCCTTATGCTGCGCATGTTGCCTGGCTTATGCGAAAACCTCACATTGCTTTTGATGATACGGATCATTCATTTTTTGAGCACTTTATTTCCATGCCGTTTACGAAGACCATTTTAACGCCTGCTGTTTTTCAAAAAGATTTTGGGAAAAAACAACTGCGGTTTGATGGTTTTATGGAGCTTTGTGCGCTTTATCCTGGTAGATTTAAAGAGCAACCCGAAAATACTGCCGAGATTTTAAAAGGTGCAGTGAACAATAAATATGTTATTCTTCGTTTTGTTTCCTGGCAAGCAAGTCATGACATTGGTCTACAAGGCCTGTCATTGGAAGACAAATACCTGTTGGTTGAGAAACTATCAGCTTATGCAAAAGTAATTATCTCTTCAGAAGAAGCGTTACCCGATGATTTGAAAAAGTACGCCTATAAAACACATCCGGCGCTCATGCATGATGTTTTAAATGGAGCCAGTCTGATTGTAAGCGAAAGTTTAACAATGGCTGCTGAAGCAGCTTTTCTCGGAACTCCATCTGTATGCATCAGCACAGCACTTGCCGGTACACTTGACGAAGAAGTACGCTTAGGGTTGATTGAATTGTTCAGAACAAGTGACGGTATCATTCAAAGGAGTCTTGAAATCGTTAAAGATCCACAATACAAAGAAAAATTTAAAGCTAAATCCAAAGAGATTATAAAAAATAAAATTGATGTCACAGCTTTTATGGTTTGGTTTATAGAAAACTATCCGGAAAGTTTTGATATTATGAAAAAAAATCCTAACTATCAGCTTACTTTTAAGTGATGGGATAACATTTTAAACACATTATGAGTACAACAACAAACTTTACAATTAATGAAAACCCTGATAGACAAAAATGGGACGATTATGTTTATAGGCACCCGCAAGGGAATATTTTTCAAACAACGTGCATGTTTGATGTTTACAAATTAACACCGCATTGCACGGCCGGTGTTGTAGCGTTGGAGGATGCTAGCAAAAATATTCAGGCGTTAATTGTTTATTGTACGATCAAAGAGGCCGGAATAAAAGGTAAATTTTCAAAAAGAGCTATTATTACGGGTGGGCCACTTATTGCTGATAACAACCCTGAATATTCAAAACTGCTCTTATCGAACTATAAAAAAATTGCAAAAAAAGCAGGCGCAATTTATTCTGAGATAAGAAATTTACATGATATTAGTGCATTGCGTCCGGCTCTTGAAAAAGAAAATTTTGTTTACGAAGATCATTTGACAATTCATATGGATCTTACAAAAAGTGCGGAAGAGCTGGAAAAAGCATTACACAGAGGAAGAGCTTCAAACATTAAAAGAGCGATTAAAAAAAATGTAACTGTCAGGGATGTTAGAACACCTGATGAATTGAAGGATGTTTATCGGTTGATCAAAGACACGTATGAACGAATAGGGCTTCCTTCCCCTTCTCCTGAGCTTTTCACGAACACGGAAAAGTTCATGAAAGAAAAGGTGAGGTTTATTGCTGCTTTTCTGGACGGGAAAATGATAGGCTGCAGAGTCTATTTAATATATAAAAACTTTTTATACGATTGGTATGCTGCAGGTGATAGAGATTATTCAGGCTATCATCCCAGCGATTTATTACCTTGGCATGGAATGCTAACAGCAAAAGAAAGCGGAGTAAAAATTTATGATTTCGCCGGTGCTGGAAAGCCAAATAAAGAGTATAGTGTGAGAGACTATAAATTGAAGTTTGGTGGTGCTTTATTAAATTTAGGAAGATACCAGTTCATTCACAATCCGCTTCTGTTTCGTGTTGGGGTTTTAGGAATGAAGGTTTACAAATATGTTAGATAGTTAATAAAAACACGACACACATGCCATTAAAAGTACTAATTGACATTGGACATCCTGCTCATGTGCATTACTTCAAAAATTTTATTTGGACAATGCAGGAGAAAGGACACACCGTTTTTATTGTTGCAAGGGATAAGGAAGTCGCTTTTAAATTACTGGATTTCTACAAATTTTCTTATTTCAACAGAGGGAAGGGGAGAAATGGTTTTATAGGCAAAATTCTTTACCTGTTTCGTGGTGATTTTTTTATATTAAAAAAAGCGCTCAAATTAAAACCGGATATTTTTTTAAGTACTGGTTCGAGTTATGCGGCGCATGTAGCCTGGCTAATGAGAAAGCCACACATCGCTTTGGATGATACTGATCACAATTTTTTTCAGCATCTGATGTATGTTCCATTTACAAAAGCGATTTTGACACCTAAGTTCTTTCAAAAAAATTTCAAAGAAAAGCATGTTCGATTTGATGCCTTTTTAGAGCTGGGCGGACTTCATCCTAAACGATTTAAAATAGAACCACAGGGGCTTCAAAAAAACCTAAGTCCTGATAATCAAGGAAAATTTGTTATTCTACGATTTGTTTCCTGGCAAGCAACGCATGATATTGGATTAAAAGGATTATCTTTAGAAGATAAATATAAACTTGTTCAGGAATTATCTAAATATGCCAAAGTTATTATTTCATCAGAAGAAAAATTACCTGATGATTTAATGGCTTACTCATTCAAAGTTCACCCTGCACTTATGCATACAGTATTAAGCGAAGCTAGCTTATTGGTAAGCGAAAGTTTAACAATGGCTGCTGAAGCAGCTTTTGTTGGTACACCAGTACTATGTATCAGTACTGCTCAAGCGGGGACATTGGATGAAGAAGTAAGATTAGGACTTATTGAATTGTATAGAAACAGCAATGGTTTAATTGAACGTGCTGTTGAGATCATGAAAGATCCGCAATTCAAGGAACAATTCAAGGAGAAGTCAAAAAATATTGTAAATAATAAAACTGACATTACTGGTTTTTTAGTTTGGTTCGTCGAAAATTTCCCCACCAGTTTTGCTGACATTAAAAAGAATCCCGAACTAGAGTCAAAATTTAAATAAATATGAATCCCCAC
>DAORKB010000171.1:0-7488 GCA_035439365.1 Bacteroidia bacterium | reverse complement strand
CAGCTGATTATTTATTGAATGAAGAGAAAAGAGTGAAGAAACAGTTTGAGCAGTTGGTGAAATTTAAAAACTAAATAGCCTATGTTTCTATGTGCCTATGTGGTTTAATTTTTTAACCACATAGGCACATAGAAACATAGTGTTAGGTTGGTAAGAAATTGATGGTAAGATTTTAATCCTCGTGATCGTTTTTCACTTTCTTATTCTTCCAGCGAAGCGTCTCTGCCTCATTTTCCTTTTTCAATGAATCCGATAATTCTCTATTTTTTAATTTATCCAAATCAGGTTTGCCGGCATTTACCCAGGCGGTGTACCAAAAATTGCCAACGGTAGCGATAGCAGCACGCATTCTTCTTTCGACCATCCCATTTAGTAATTCATTGTATGCAGACGTATATTCTTGCGAGTAAACTGTTGTCATCACTGTTCCACGGTTTTCAATGCTATACTTTTTATCAGATGGAAAACTGTTGCTCAATCTTTTTTCAAATGTAAGAACAGAGTCAACACTTGCATGACTTTCCTTTACAATGTGCCATGCCGTCTCTATAGGTTTATCAATATACTTTGCACGTCCTGTCCAATAATCATATTCTTCTGATTTTAATTCTGGGATGCGTGATTCCCAAAGTCCATGTATTCCTTTTTGATTGGTGAGCTGACCGTTGTAATTTTCTGTTGTGTGTAACGGAACATGTGCATCGGCAACATAATGACCCAAATCGGCGCTGTATTTTAAAATCAAATCCAGGTTTTCTGTTTTGAATGCTTCGGTTAAACGATAGACCATTTTATCAATGTGCCAGGGAACAATACCGTATGCTTTCAAGGTGTCTTCTGAATATTTTGCAACAGCTTTTTTCCAGGTATGTGGTACGGAATCAAAAGCACTTTTTCCGTAATGATCAATATCGATGTAATGTCGTGGTGCTTCTTCCTGATTAATATACCTGCGTTTATCAGGATCCACAGCATGTTGAGAAATGTATTCGATGTTTTGTTTGTAAAAACCAATCATACCATCAGGTAATGTAAAGATTGCTAAACGATTGATTTTTTGGTGTGCAAAGAAACCCCAGGAATAAGCAGGAGTGGGAAAAAGGGGGATCAATAAAAGAAAAGGAAAAAAAATAAACAGAAATAAATACTTGCGTATCATGACATTTTTACGAGGTATTTACCTTCCAGTACTGGAATCACATTTGTTTGATCAGGTTTGAGACAATAGCGGATGTCTTCTTTTAAACCCAACCCTGCGAGGCGTTCTGCATGCGAAGCGTTGCGCATGTATTTATAAGGATTGTGTCGTGCAGATTCAAATAAGTAACTTGCCGATAAGGCACCGTCACCGGTTTTGAACTGGTCACCATTTTTCATGAGTTGTTCGGTTACAGCTCCCGCAAATAAAGTATCCTCTAAGCTCACGCGGTTTTTCCAACCGGAGCAAAGTAAGAGAATATTTTTGTTTTGCACTTTCAACCAATTGCAAAGTGCGGTCATGTTTACAAAAGAACCGATCACTACTTTGTACGCATTTTTAGAAACGTCAATGGCTTGTGTTCCATTGGTTGTAGAAAGTACGATGGTTTTGCCTTTTATTTTTTCAGACATGTAGCTGTAGGGAGAGTTGCCAAAATCAACACCTTCCAGTTGTATCCCGTTTCGTTCGGCACCAACTAAGAATCCTTGTTGCTTGTATTCCATGGCTTCTTCAACAGTGGCAACAGGAATCATTTTGTCTACACCATAATGAAAGGCAGTACACATGGCAGATGTTGCGCGTAAAATATCAATTATAACAACAATGGTGTCTTCACGATGATAAACAGGGTAGAGGTAAGGAGAAACACAAACGTCAATCGATAATTTTTTGCTCATGGAAGTATTTAAAAAAATAATCCCCTTCTGATTGAACAGAAGGGGAATTGTACTCAATTAATTATGCTTTAAAAAATGGAATTTTAACCACTTTCGCTTTTACAGGTTTATCACGGATGATGATAAAAATTTCTGAATCAGCTTTTGATAAAGCAGTTGGCACGTAACCCAATCCAATTGCTTTGTTCAACGAAGGTGATTGAGTTCCTGAGGTTACTTTACCGATTACTTTTCCGGATGCATCTGCAATTTGATAATCATGACGCGGGATACCACGTTCAATCATTTCAAATCCAACTAATTTTTTAGAAACACCTTTTTCTTTTTGTTCAGCGATAGCAGCTTTGTTGGTGAAATCTTTTGTGAATTTGGTGATCCAGCCTAATCCAGCTTCAATCGGAGAAGTTGTATCATCAATATCATTTCCGTAAAGGCAGAATCCCATTTCTAAACGTAATGTATCGCGTGCACCTAAACCAATTGGTTTAATGCCATATTCAGCACCTGCTTTAAAAATAGCATCCCACATTTTTTCAGCTACTTCATTTTCAAAGTAAAGCTCAAATCCACCTGCACCGGTATAACCCGTGTTGGATATAACAACATTGTCAACACCATTGAATTTTCCTTTTTTGAATGTATAGTAAGGAATTTCAGAAAGGTTAACATCCGTCAGTTTTTGCAACGCTAAAATAGCTTTTGGTCCTTGTACAGCAAGTAAAGAAGTTTTGTCAGAGATGTTGATCATCTCTACATTCTTCGTATTGTATTTTTGTATCCAGTTCCAGTCTTTTTCAATGTTGGAAGCATTTACAACAAGCATGTATGTTTTTGCATCAATGCGGTATACCAATAAATCGTCAACAATTCCGCCTTTATCATTTGGCAAACAAGAGTATTGAATTTTTCCATCTTCCAATACAGCAGCATCGTTTGAAGTAACACGCTGAATCAGATCCAAAGCATTTTCACCTTTTAAAATAAACTCACCCATGTGACTAACATCAAAAACACCAGCAGCAGTACGTACAGTAGCATGTTCTTCATTCAATCCGGTATAAGATACAGGCATTAAATAACCTGCAAAAGGCACCATCTTCGCGCCAAGTTTGGTATGCGTATCAACCAGTGCAACATTTTTTAATTCAGTCGTTGTTTCCATTGTTTATTAGGTTCAAAAAGCTAAGGAGTGATTTTTTTGTCAGGCAAATGTACTCTTTTTATCTTTTAGTAGGGCATTAAAATGCTGTAGGTAATTGTTTTTTTGTGATTCATGAGAATAGCTGGCTTCGACTGTTTGACGGGCATGGGTACCCATTTTTTTGCGTAATTCAAACGATTCGATCAGGCGGGATATTTTCTCGGTCCATTCAGCTTCTGTTTGTGCTAAAAAACCGTTTTCACCATCTTTAATAATTTCTGTATTTACACCCAGAGCCGACATGATGGTGGGTACTTCCAGGGCCATGTAGGATAGGCCTTTTAAGCCACATTTTCCCTTTACCCATTGATCATCGGGTAGTGGCATAATACCAATATCAAAACTGGAAAGGATTTCTACTTCGGTTGCGCTGTTCCATGGAATACCAACAATATCAAGCTCCTTGTTTGTGTATTCGGCGTCACCCATCACTTTAAAATAAACCTTATCACCGTATTTTTCTTTTATTTTTTTAAGAAAAGGGACACCTGATTCAAAATGTTTGATGGTGGTATGGCTGCCACTCCAGCCGATACAAATCCTTTCATTATTGGAATACGGTGTATTTCGCCTGAATAATTTTGTATCAATGGTGGTAGGGATAATTTGTACGTGTTTGTTGAACTGCTTTGCATAATCGGCCAGGAAACGATTGCCGGCAAAAACCAGGTGGGAAACGGAAATAATTTCACCTGTTTTTTTTGCGCTTTTCATCCATTGCCATATTTTATTGGCATTAGAGGTATCAAGTAGCCATATCGAATCATCGAAATCAAATACAAGCTTTGCTTTGGAGCGGCTGAATCGCTTTTCAAAATAACTGGAGCCGGTCATAAAGGCTTCCCGTTGAACAAAAATGATATCAAAATCGTTGCTACGGGCAACATCCTTTAATCGTGTTTTTGCGCTTTTTAAGGTAATGGCTATTTTTTTAAGAATGTTGCCAGGACTGTAAAAAACAGCGTCATCCTGCTCATTAATAATATAGGATAGTTCACAGGAATAGCCATTGGCCCTCAGGAAATCAAAATACTGCTCAAATCGGTAACGTTGACTGGGTGAACGATTTGGCCGGTGAGCGGCTATGAATAATATCTTTGGCATATGAAGCTGCAAAGATAAAAACTAAGTGTAAACAGCCATCATTTTTTATATCTTTGAGAGTTCGGTCAAGTTTTCAACGCCTGTTCTCGACTTCGCTCGAACTGACACGGTCCACTTGCGGTGTACTAAAGAGCATCACTTAATTTTAAGCGATAAAGTGTGCGGTGTCAGGCGAAGGGTATAAAAGTCGAAGACAAATATACCAAGATATGTTAAAAATGGTGCGCCTAAAGAGTATATTTTAGAAAGATTCGTCAATTGACGAATCTTTCTAATCTGCTTTGTAGTGTTTTATTTTAAGTACATTTTTTCTTGTTTTTAATACCATATGTTATCTAAAAAAGACATCATCTTGACACCGTTAGTAGGTATTAAAGTCAGTTTATTTAAAAAAATCAAATACATTCACTAATTCATATTTTGGACTTCGTCTACCCCAAACATATTAAAAACGCCTCTTGAATCTTCAAGAGTCATTGCATATTCACCACCTGGCAAGTTTGAAATTTCAATAAGATAAGAGCTAGTCCCATATTTTGAAGCCTCGAATTTTATAAATTTTATTTCAGATGAACTTTGATTAAGATTTACCTTATTTACAATTAATACCCTCTTATCCTTAATTTTATCTTGCTCCAATTTAAAAATATTTATCACTTCAACAGGGTCTTTATCGTTTTCTTTAACTTTTGCTATAAATTTTATTGTTTTTGAAGCTTTCACTCTCACAGGGCTTAAAGCGCCATTAACTATATTCATTCCTTCACCTTTGACAACACCAAACAATGCCGCACCAATATCTGCCTTGCTTGCAGCGGATGCCTTTTGTTTTTCTAATTTTTCAAAAGTATCACCTCCACTAACCAAAATTATCATTCCCGTAAATTCAGGTTCTTTAATTTTAACTTCTTGAGAAAATAATTTAATTCCTATAGTTAAGCATATTGAGAGTGTTAAAATTCTTTTCATTTTTTCTGTTTTTTATAAATTTTTAATTATTTCGTGATAACTGCCGTTCATTATCTAATAAAATTATCAATGGAATTAGTTGATCAAAGATAGTAAAAGTCAAAGATGCTATCCCGCTGGACGAAAATTTATTATTTCAAAAGACCGTTTATAAGGAAGAGTAAAATACGTATTTTGCGATTGAGTAGAAGGCTAATTTAGATTGATTACACCTGTTTATTCCGGCTTATTTTAAGTACATTGGTCATTGGTCTCAAGACGCATCTTATCTAACACATTGTTTATACATATTCTAAACCATGAAGTGTAAGTTGTAGGCTTTATTTGAATGTCCTCCAATAATTTAGGTATTGTAACATATTTCCAGTTTAATATCTCATCTTGATTTACAAACGGAATTTCATTACAAATTCCAATTAACACATGATCGAACTCATGTTCACTTAGTTCATTATCCAGTTGTACATTATAAATAAATGAATAAATATGCTGAAGATCGGCCTTGATTCCCATTTCTTCCATTAATCGTCTTTTAGCAGCGTCAATTATGTTTTCTCCAGGAAAAGGATGACTGCAACAAGCATTTGACCAAAGACCACCTGAATGATATTTGTTTAAGGCTCTTTGTTGTAAAAGCATTTCGCCTTTTGAATTAAATATAAAAACTGAAAAAGCCCTGTGCAGTATTCCTTTTTGATGTGCTTCTAATTTGGCCATTGTGCCAATTTCATTATCGTTATTGTCAACTAATATTACTTGTTCACTCATTTTAAGATAGGGTTTTCAATTGAAGTCAAAGGCATTTAATTTTTTATTGCATTCTCAAACAGAGGGTCTTTGCCCTTTATCCAGTCTGTCATAGTTCGTTCTATCCAAATATCTGGAATTTGTATTTTTCCTTTGAATTTATCAGGTCGTTCTAAATAGCTTGAAGATATAGAAACATTTGCTTTTGTTTTTGGTAATATAAATGGAGAATAAACCGTAGCACCTGTCGGATTATTTCCAACGCTTGTGCCAATTACAGTTGCAAGTCCATTGTCTTGTATTAATGTTGTTAGTAATGCAGCCGAACTTCCTGTATTTGTATTTGCCAAAACAAATACGACACCATTGAATACGGGTCTGCTTGGTTTGACATAATAGATCGATTTAGGGTTGGTAATTTCATCAAAAAGTGAAATTTTACCATTCCTGTTGCCTTTTAATATTAATTGATTTTGTGGAGGTTGGATATTGTATTTTTGTTGATAGGAAGTCGCAAATTCTTTGTACTCTTTTCTAGAGTATGATTTATACACTTCAGAAGTGTAAATATATTCTGTAAAATCTTTCAGATTTGTTTTATCAGTAATATAATACATTAACTGTAAACAAAGATTAAAATCCCCTCCACTATTGTTTCGTAAATCAATTACCAATGTATCAATATTTTGTTCTTTTATTTTTGTAAAAAATTCATTCAGAAAATCACCAAATACAGGGTATTCGGGGTTATACATATTAGCCAATAATTTCGATGGCTTTTTCTTTTGGAATTGTCTTTTTAAAAACACTTTTGCAATTGGACGCATTATTGGTTTAACATAATAATCCAACCCTCCAAGTATTGCCACTTTATCATAGCATTCATTGAATTGAATATAACCAAAATTTTCAACTTTACTGATGTTATAAGAGTAGGATTTATTTGAATATTTTGTTACAGGGTTTGGCTTTAAAGATATTTTATATAATCTCTTATAACCATCTCTTTGGGTGAAACTGTTTAATGTTGCTGTTTTTTGATTATCAAATGTTAATTTGATACTATCCTTTTGTTGGATAATATCCAGTTCAAGCAAAATTTCAGGATCATTATAAAGTTGATAGTTTTCAATGTAATGAGTATTGCCAATATCATTCTCTCCAAACGAAATCAACTTTAATTGTTCAATTATTTCTTCAATAGGTTTGTCATTAACCGCTATAACTTGTTTGCCAATGGTAGCGGTATCAGCTACATTTTTATCTATACTCCATAAAAACCATTTGTTATCTGACGGGAAAAGGATAAAGGGAAAAATATTATTTATTTCAGAACCCAAATTAATGTTGGTATGCTGACTATGAAATTTAGATAAATATCTCCTGCTTTGAACTAAAAAAATGAGGTTATTCGTATTTGGATTACTTAATTTTTGAATTATCTCTTGCCGTAACTTAATCCTATCTTCTTTTACAAAAATGCTATCAATATTTGGGAATGTAATTTCACACAAGGTTGCCAAATATTCAAAATCATATTGATATTTGTTAAGTTTCTTGTCTGCCAAATTGATAGTAGGCTTATAGTT
>DAORKB010000170.1:6291-7562 GCA_035439365.1 Bacteroidia bacterium | reverse complement strand
CTCACAAATAATTATAAAAAATTGGCGAATACCCTCTACAACAGAGCATAATTCATAAATTAAGATTAAATTTGCAAGCATCCTGTTGTTTGTGTTTAAGAATTAAATCCTCAATTTAATTTTAAAGTGAAAAAAATACTGTTTTTAGGGGACATCAATTCCGCTCACTTGGTCAAGTGGGCAACTTCACTTGCTGATAAAGGCTTTGAGGTAGGTATATTCAGCCTGAATAAAAGTATTTTTGAATGGTACAAGACCTATCCAACTATCCATATTTTTAGCGAGGTTCAACGAGAGGATAATTTCTTTAAAAGCTCTATGTTCAATAAACTGGAGTATCTTTTATATACCCGTAAAGTTAAAAAAGTCATTCGCGATTTCCAACCCGATATTTTACATGCACATTATGCTACGAGCTATGGCTTAATTGGCAGGCTCTCTGGCTTTCGTCCTTTTATTGTCTCCGTATGGGGATCTGATATATTTGATTTCCCACACAATTCTATCATCAACAAAAAATTGATCCAACGTAATTTGCGTTATCCCGACATGGTTATGTCCACAAGCCATGTCATGAAAAAGGAAATTTTAAAATATGTTGACAGGGAGGTAGAAGTTACTCCATTTGGTGTGAACTTGAAATTGTTTAAGCCTAAAACAGTAACACGAATAATGAGTTCTACAGATATTGTCATCGGCGCTATCAAACCCATTGAAAAACAATACGGAACGGATGTATTGATTCATGCTTTAAAAAAAGTATGTACAGTAAATCCCGACAAAAGTATTAAACTCCTCCTGGTTGGTTCTGGAACATTAATGGAAGAATGCAGGAACCTTGTCAGAGAATTAAACCTTGATGATAAGGTAATTTTTGCAGGTAAGGTTCCACCAGATAAAGTAGTTAACTATCATAACATGATTGACATCTACTGCAATATTTCCAATCGCGAAAGTTTCGGTGTTTCAGTAGTAGAAGCGATGGCCTGTGGTAAACCCGTAGTTGTCACCAATGTTGGTGGTTTACCGGAAATTGTTAAACATAATGAAACCGGCCTTATCATCGAAAAAGAAGATCCTATTGCAACTGCCGAGGCGATACAACAGCTAATGGATGACAAGCACCTGGTAGACCACCTTGTAAAAAATGCCATGCAACATGTTCACGAACACTATAGCTGGGATAATAATATGCAACACATTATTCAGCTGTATTCAAAATTTGTTCAGGTTCCTATTTAGCTAAATTGCATTTATATTTTTTGCTTGCG
>DAORKB010000170.1:0-6191 GCA_035439365.1 Bacteroidia bacterium | reverse complement strand
GATTTTAGGTTGTCTTTACATAATATTTTTGCTTCAACAGGCGTTGCTTTTTTTCCGATGTATACCTCCCAGGTATGATTGATGCCGTCTACTTTTACGCCCATCTCCCCGCCTGCACATAATAATGGCGCTGTATTAAATTTTACGTTAAATGCTCCTTGAAAACGTTTGTCGGCGCTGTAGTATCCCAGATAGCCTGTTGCAGTTGCAACAGAAAATGATTTGGTATTTCCGATATCTGCTTTACCATCCAGCTGAATGACGAAGTTATCTCCAAACTCTACACCCAGGCCAACATCAAAACGTATAATTTTTCCTTTCGTTGGTGTATCAAACAAGTACATGCCGGCTCTTACTCCATAATTTATTGAAATATCCGGTAGCGGTTGAGGGTTACCAATATTTTTCATTTTATGATACACCATTCCTTCAAATCCATCTATTGTAAAAGGAATGCTGCCCAATGGTAAATTCACTCCTAACAATTTTCCACCGAAAAACCAATATTCAAATTGTTCGCCCTGCGTAATTTTACCATTGATAAATTTCATGCTGCCAGTGATCGGATTATCTTTTTTCGGAAGATTTATTCTTACACGTACATCTGCCTGAAATGAATTTCCATAAATCGGATCATCCTTCGTGAATTTCAATTTGCCGTCCACATCCGCAGGTTTTGTTCTGATACAAATCACAACAGCATCAAATTTTACGATCTGATCAATTTGCCCATTCTTAATTTTACTTCCCAGGTTAGAACAATCAAATTTAACGGATGATAACACCGAACTAACTACATCACCGGCTGTACCACCTATTTTACCGGCAAGCCCTTTAATAGCTTCGGAAAGGCCTTTGTTGACACAATCTGTCAAAATATTTTCTCCTACACGTTTAAAATCTACACCATTTACAATATCGTTTCCAATATTTTGCGCAGTGTTTACTATCGTGTTCATATTAACAGATTGAATTGCATCAACAAGGGTATCACCAATATCTTTAAATAAATCGCCGGCATGATTCACGATGTTACTTAAATTGACACTCTTGGCAACTCCGGTTTCAATAATGTTGTTTGCAACTGTCTTTACTTCAGTTCTTACAAAACACGTCACTTTAGCGGTAACCCCCTCGTCAATCAGGCCTGTTATTTTAGATGTTACATTCTTTTCAATGGAGTTACGAATGGAGGCATTGATTTCATTTATCAGATTTATTTTTGCACTATTTACAACATATACCACAGCTTCCTTTGCCTTTTCATTATCAATGGCACTTGCAATCTCTTCTCTGATCTTATCAAATGCCTTGGCTATTAGTGTATCCATCTCTGATAGGACAGGCGTTACAGCTTTGTCATTTATTATTTCGCGTATTTTTGAAGTTGCCTTATTACTGATATTGATGATAGGCTGATTAATTTTTCTCACCAATGCGTCAGCAGCTTCCTGTAGTATTACGTTTGCCAGCTGATCCGGGCGTGTATTTATCAATTTCTTAACCGCATCACTATTTAAAATTTGTTTGACAACAGTGATATAATCCATCATTTTTTGCTGATCCTCTCCACCCATAAATTCTACCAATGCTTCGGCCATGGTTAGAATTTTCTGCATATCCATATACACAGAATTGGATAAGATAACATTGCCATTGTCATTGGATGTATTTGTTATGTCGCCCGTAGGTTTATCGGATGTATTGATATTCAAATCGGATAATGTCTGACCAATATTGGTTATCATGTTATCGGCAACATCAGCACTTACACCGCTTGAATCCTTTTTCACAGAGTCTTCTCCCATTGAAAAATCCATTTTGGTATAATCACCTGATAACAATGGATTTTTATAGATGCTGTATGAATTGATAATTGGTGCGCCATTCTCACCAGCAATATCATCAGCCATCACAATGCGCGATGAAACGCCAAATGAATAGACGTTGGCTGTTCTTCCGCAACCTACACGATCCACCTGAAGTTCATATCCTGTTGCTTTTGCTGTTGCCTGGTAGGTAAGCGGTAAAATGCCATTGGGTGTTTCAAAACCAATGTTACCATTACCCCAGGCACAAAATTTTTGCAATTGATTCAATGTAAGCGAAAAGTGCGGCCAGGTCAAATTCATGTCCATTTCCAGACGATTGTTATTTTTAAAAACAGCGCGTGTCAAGGTCATGTTTATTTTTTGCTCCTCCCCTCCTGCCGGGTTGAATGTGAATGAATAATTGTTCAAACCATTTATTAAGTAACCTGTACCAAATCCAAATTCATCCAGCTTAATGAAATAAGGAAAAGCATCAGCTGTATCCAATACCGGTATCTGAATTTTTCCGGTCAGGTGAGATTGGTTAACGTTGTTTTTAACGATGGAAATTTTGAATTTATTATGAACTGCCGGAAACGTATTAAATTTAAGCGTATCCTTGATGGGATTGTAGTCCATTGTTGTTTCAAACGTTAACCCGTTCTGATCCACAAACATTTTTGTACTATCTTCCGGTGTATTTAATACCACTTCAGTCAATATGCCGCTTGCACTGATTTGCCCTGTACTTTCAGCCTTTACCGGAACAACAACGCCTCCTTTAAACATATACAAACCTTTCCAGCTGGCATCAGCAGAAAAATCACCCGGTGATGTTTTTTCTGAAAAATCAAAAACATAATCAACCGGTTTTAAATCCATTGCGGTATTTTTTATCAGGCGTATAGCTTCAGCATTTTGTTCATCCTTTTGCTGAATAAAAAATAATTGCGGTGTTTCAGTAAAAGGAACCATAACACTTGAATTAGCACCATCCTTTACCATTTCCGGCAACTCAACAAAACCATTCAGCTTTAAATTGTATTTACTTTCTTTAATATACACTTCTGAATTTTCTGTCAACTGCATGGAGAAACCACCCGGCTCCAGCAAACGCACCTGGTAATTTTCCTGAAGGGTATTTAAATCCTGGCTATACAACTTGAATTTTGAATCCAGAATAAGGTATTGTCTTTTTGCATTCACAAATGGAATACTGTTACCCATTACGCCTAATGGGAATTTCCAGCTGGCAAAGCCTCCTAAAAATAAATTTTGCTTGGTGATATAAATACTATCTACCACATACGATGCATTTTTATTTGCCGGAATACTATCTGGTGTTAGTGTGTATGGATTGACAACGATCTGATCTTTGATCTCACCATTGCTCATCACCCAGGTATTGTTGCCGATTGGGTTAATGGTGATGTCTTTGAAACTAAACTCCGGAGCCTGCCCCTCTTCATTTAAAATCACTTTTCCTTTTCCCGTTATTTTATTGGCCACACTGTCGTATGCAGTGAGGCTGGTGATTTTTACTTCAAAGCCACCGGCAATAAATTTTTCCAGCAAGGGCGTCCCCCTAAATTTGTAGACCTCACTCTTCGCAATTTCCTGTTCTCCACTTGTTGCTTTTATTTGCCATGCATACGCTTTCATCCGTTCCATGCGCATCATATCCTCGATTGGTAAAGCAAATTCGGCAGGATCACTTGTTGTTGGTGAAACCGCTGTTTCAAAAAATGGTTTGTTATTAAGAATTGCTGTTTCCGCATCTTGTCCATCATTTAATGGCACAATACGAAACTGGTAACCCACCATTTGCGTTGGGTTGATTACATTGCTTGGACGCTTCCAGCTAAAATAGCCATTATCACTCGTTGTTAATTGAAAGTTATTGGGTAACGTTATTAACTCTATTTTACCTCCTTCCGGGTAACCATAATAAAACCAGCAAGGCTGACTGTATCCGTTATTTTTCACCTGGCTCTTTCCGTCTTCAAGCGTATGAACCGTAAAGGCATATCGCTTTCCTTTTTCCAATGGAGGATCTGCCGGGCCATACAAATAACTGTTTTGTGAAATGGGTTGTGATTGCCAAATGGGTAGTGCCTGGTTATTTGTTATTGCTGTTAATGGATTAACATCCGGATTATTGACTTCATACAAATCAATCTGATAATTTAATGTACTCACATTTAAACTTCCATTGGTGTTGGATATCTGCCATTGAAATAAAATGTTTTGCTGCGTTGTATTTTCAATTGCATTTCCACAAACGGGTGCAATTACAAGTGGAGGATCGTTTAAACTTAAATATGCTGAAACACAATTAGGCAATGATATTTTCCGGTCGGTAACATAATCCACCACTTCAAAACAAAAGGTGTAAAAACCTTCTGGCAAACGGTTGTTGGAAGACTCCAGTTTGGCCCTGGTAATTCCCGAAAAAATTAAATTATTATTGTTGAAATACCAATCCAGGTCGGCACCGCTTAATTGAAAGGGAACTCCTGGCACCACATTTACAGGCTGTGGTGGTTTTATACCGGGTTTGGTTTCAATTGTAAAATTGGACCCGGTGATTTTTAATTTCAAATACACATCCCAGCTCGCTTCGGTAAAATCGGTAAACACGATGTTCGCTTTTATTTTCGGAGTGAGCGGATTGGTGTACTCATCCAGATAGATACTATAGGGAGGCATTAAAGAAGCAGTAACATTACTTGGATAGATAACTTGCGCAACGCTGCTCATTGCAGCCATCATCAAAATAATTGTTAAAACATGTTTGAAGCGCAAACTTGAGTAATTACTTATACTTTTCATATATCATTCACAATGGTACTTTCAACTATATTTCTTATGAAAAAACTTGCACATGTTCCTGATCGAAATCAGTATGCAACTTTCTAAATTTCTCCCCTCCAAAAACGACTGTAAAAATACATCTTTTCCCGATTACCACCCATTAAATTACATTATTTTAAGCACATTACAACAATCCAGAATAAAATTTACCGTTAGTAGGGTAAAATGGACCTTTCAATAAATTATTAACGATTTTCTTTAATTATTGTACTTTTTTTTTCAAATTCAGAAGGTTGGTATTTTGTTCCTGTTAGAACATCTGGTAACTCATACTCTTTTATCAATTCCTTCATTTCTTTAGCTATCTTTACAACGGTTATTTTGATTCATAGATAATCGACTAATGAACTCAAAAAATGTATCTTAACTAATTTTCTGTTATGGAATTAAAACGAGTAGCTGATAAAACTTTGTTATATGACAATTTATCTGCAACATTTTATCAAGACTATTCGATAAACTTAAACGGGGGAGAGCTGCTCACGTTTTCTCCAATAGCTATATCACGATTAAAAAGCCTGGAAAAATCCAATCCCCCTGATTTATTGAACGCTATTCTCCAAAATTGCAAAGACATTCATAGACGTGAAATCAGTGTTGATTTAGTGAACTACAAAAATGCTGAGGACCTGACCGTGTATTACATCGATAATGAAAAATACGTTATAATTATTTCTATGGGAGAGATAAATTATGGCCGCACCGTTATGTTTTTGGAAGGGGTCTTTGAGAAGCGATAACCACAACTTAATATTCACTATTTAACCTATCAACTTCTTCTTGGAGATCCTTATCATAGGTAAATTCATAAGTATATCTGCCATCGGAAAATAATTTAATCTTCGCTCTATTCCAATTATTAATAGTAGAAGTTAATTCATGTAGTTTATGCACTAATTTCGCATCCCAAAAACCGAAATTGACTTCTACATCTTGTATTTCGTTATTTTCATTTGTGTATACAGCTGAAAAATTCACAGTCCCTCTTAGCCTCATTAAAGATAATATTATCGTTGACCAATCATTATGACCAACATTGCTTTTTAACTTAGAGATTAATTTTTCTAAAATTTCTTCCATAAACTAATTTTCAAAAGGTTGATTAAATTTTTTGCCATTTATCCAATAATCAACATCGAACCCGATAGATCTATTTGCTCACCTGTTCGTTTCGTAATCTTCCGGCTAAAACTAGTAACCTTCAATTATGATTCCTAAGGCCATTTTGGAGGGTTATATGCAGAATCTTTTAACTGAATTTCTTTTTCAATGTGTTTTAATTCATCTTCGTTTACTTGATCCCAGATAAATTCTTTTGAGTTACTTCCATTTGAATAGATTGTAAATATTAATTTATTCCATTTATTAGTTGCGTTAGTAGCGGTTTTTAAATGGAGATTTTTTATCGCTTCTTTTACTGCTTCATTTGGCTTCGTCTTCAGCGAAATAGTCTTTAAATCTGTGACTAAATCACCATTTAACCCGATGAGATTAGGTTGAACTTCA
>DAORKB010000169.1:0-7732 GCA_035439365.1 Bacteroidia bacterium | reverse complement strand
GAAGTAAACAGTTTACCTGGTGCATCCAAATCAAAAAAATGATTTGTTGCGGTAAACAAAAAATAAAAAACAGAACATGAATGTGCTGAAATACATAAAAGGAGATTTGGTAATTTGGATAGTAGTTATTTTACTTTCTCTGATATCTATTTTCGTGGTGTATAGTTCTGTTGTAGCATTGGCATATCGTTATAAAGGAGGTGATACGACTTCCTATTTAATCAAACATATATTTATTGTGGCTTCGGGTATATTCTTAATGTACCTGATTCATAAAGTAAAGTACTCTTATTTTTCAAGAATATCTCAAATTGCTATTTTTGTGGCAGCCCCCTTATTGTTGTATACGCTGTTGAAAGGCGTAAGCGCCGGTGAAGCAAGTCGTTGGCTGGCAATACCAGGTACCTCATTAACATTTCAAACTTCTGACTTTGCAAAGCTGGCGTTGATCACCTATGTTGCCCGAGTGTTGTCCATTAAACAAGATGTTATCAAAGATTTCAAACAAGGATTTCTCCCGATAATTATACCGGCTGCTGTTATTTGCGCATTGATTTTACCGGCAAACTTTTCTACCGCAGCACTTTTATTTTTGACTTGTATGATACTCATGTTTATCGGAAGAATGAATACGAAGCATTTACTCATATTGGTTGGATCCGGAATTGTGCTGGGAGCGCTGTTTTTTTTATTGATATGGAATTATCCAACGCTTTTTAAACGTGGAGAAACCTGGAAAGCACGCATTGAAAATTTTTCGAATGGTGATGCTGAAAGTAACTTCCAGGCTGAACAAGCAAAAATTGCAATTGCAAAGGGGAAAGTATTAGGTGTTGGACCTGGCAATAGTTTGCAACGAAACTTTTTACCACAAGCCGCTTCGGATTTTATTTATGCCATTGTGATTGAAGAATGGGGCCTTATAGCTGCAGTTTGTATTGTTTTTTTATATGTCATTCTTCTGTTTCGGGGAGTACGGATTGCTATTAAAACGGAGCGGACATTTGGCAGCCTGTTAGCAATTGGTTTATCGATCAGCCTGGTATTTCAGGCAATGGTCAACATGGCCGTTGCAGTAAATTTATTTCCAGTAACAGGTCAGCCATTACCATTAATAAGTATGGGAGGTACGTCTATCTGGTTTACAAGTATTGCGATTGGTATTATTTTAAGTGTGAGCCGCGAAACAGATGCAGAACAAAAAGAAGGAGGACACCTTGAAGCCGCTTAAAGTGATTGTTAGTGGAGGTGGAACCGGAGGACATATATTTCCGGCGATTGCAATTGCAAATGCGATTAAAGCGCTGAGACCGGATACACAGTTTTTATTTGTAGGTGCCAAGGGTAAAATGGAAATGGAGAAGGTCCCCGCTGCCGGTTATGAAATTGAAGGGCTTTGGATCAGTGGCTTGCAAAGAAGACTAACATTGACCAATTTATCTTTTCCTTTTAAATTGATCAGTAGTTTGGCAAAAGCAAATCGTATTCTGAGAAAATTCAGACCGGATGCAGTTATCGGAACAGGTGGTTTTGCCAGCGGACCTATGCTACGAGCCGCTTCAAAAAAAGGAATTGTAACATTGATTCAGGAACAAAATTCGTATCCCGGAATCACAAATAAATTGCTTTCAAAGCGTGTCAATAAAATTTGTGTGGCTTATGCAGGAATGGAAAGATTTTTTCCAAAAGAAAAAATTTTATTGACAGGTAACCCTGTTCGACAGGATTTAATGAATATTGAAGGTAAGCGCGACAGAGCATTGGAACATTTTGGTTTAAAGCCGGATAAAAAAATAATTTTAGTGATTGGTGGAAGCCTTGGTGCCCGTACAATAAATGAAAGTATTATTAACTGTTTACCGGCGTTTGAAAAAAATAACATTCAGCTCATCTGGCAAACAGGCAAAAGTTTTTACGAAACAGCAAAACAAAAAGTCGGCGCATCTTCGGCCAAAGGAATAAAAGTATATGATTTTATACAAAAAATGGATTTGGCCTATGCTGCTGCTGACATTGTTGTTTCACGTGCCGGAGCAAGCTCGGTATCTGAAATAAGTTTGGTGAAAAAGCCATGTATACTCGTGCCTTCGCCAAATGTAGCAGAGGATCATCAAACAAAAAATGCAATGGCACTAGTAACTTATCATGCAGCTATTTTAATTCCAGATAAAGTTGCCAGAGAACAGCTGTGTGAGCGTTCCTTGTCGTTGGTAAATGACGTGGAGCAGTGTTTTAAATTATCAGAGAATATATCACAACTGGCATTTAGAGATTCGGCGAATGTGATAGCAAATGAAGTGATCAACCTGATTAATCAGCATAAATCTTAAATAAATTCTTAAATGAGTTTGAATAAAATTAGTCATATCTATTTTCTAGGCATCGGTGGCATTGGAATGAGTGCTCTGGCTCGTTATTTCCATGCAATGGGAAAACAAGTTGCCGGGTATGATAAAACACCAACCAAACTCACAGCAGAATTAATTGATGAGGGAATGGACATTCATTTCGAAGATGATGTAAATAAAATAGCGGCAGCATTCAAATCAACCGACAAAAAAGAAAACGTGTTGATTGTCTATACACCAGCTGTTCCGAAGGACCATAGTGAGTATGTCTACTTTTTAGCAAACGGGTTCTCTATTCAAAAACGTTCTGAGGTATTGGGGATCATAGCCAGGGCATCATTTACTGTTGGTGTAGCGGGCACACATGGTAAAACAACAACTTCTTCTTTAACAGCACACATATTAAAGACGGCTCAATTGGATCCTTCGGCTTTTTTAGGAGGAATCACACAGAATTACAACACCAATTTATTATTAAGCGAAAAACTAAAACATTCTTCAACAGCTGAAAAATCACTATTAGTTGTTGAGGCGGATGAATACGATCGCTCTTTTTTAACATTGTTTCCTGAAATTGGCGTTATCACTTCTGTTGATGCGGATCACCTGGATATTTATGGTGATGAGAAACACGTACTGGCATCCTACTCACTGTACGCAAAACAAGTTAAAAATACATTGATCGTTAAAAATACAGTTGCATCTAAAATTCATGTGGAAATAAAAAAAGTGACCTATTCAATTATTGATGCTTCTGCAACATATTTTGCACAAAATGTTCGCATATCCAATGGCGCCTATCACTATGATATTGTTACACCACATGCAACATTTTTAAGCGTAACGCTGGGTTTACCTGGCTTGCACAATGTCGAAAATTCTATTGCTGCAGTTGCAGTTGCAGTCGAATTAGGAGTTACAGAGAAGTACATTCGGGAAGCTTTAGCTTCATTTAAAGGTGTGCGGCGTCGTTTTGATTATCATATTAAAACAAATGAGCTGGTGTTTATAGATGATTATGCACATCATCCCGCAGAGTTAAAAGCGGCAATAAGCTCAGTAAAAGAATTGTATCCACATAAAAAAATTACGGGTGTGTTTCAACCCCATCTGTATAGCAGGACACGTGATTTTGCAGACGATTTTGCAACGAGTTTGGATTTGCTGGATGAATGTATTTTGCTTGATATTTATCCGGCAAGGGAACTACCGATAGCTGGAGTTGATTCAAACTTATTGTTGAGTAAAATGCAATCAACAAAAAAAAGCACCTGTTCTAAAGCAGAATTGATCAATGAAATCGCAAATCGTGATATTGAAGTGTTGATAACGATGGGGGCAGGAGATATTGATACGTTGTTGGTTCCATTAAAAGATGAATTGATGAAACGTATCAGTTCAACAATTAAATAGCAGAATAAAATAAATTGGAAAAATTTAAAAAAATAGCACTCAAGAGTTTATTGGTTATCTGTGTCATTGGTTTGGTGCTGAGCCTGGGCTTCGTTAACAAAGAGCAGGATGAGTTGCGTTGCACGAGTTTGGAAATAGATGTGAATCAGGATGGGGATTTGTTTTTTTTAGATAAAGCGGATATTGAAAAATTAATAAAAAGCAGAGGAGATTCAATTATCGGAGAACCAAAAGCCAAATTAAATATTCCGGATTTAGAACGTGCACTGAATAGCCATGCCGACATTGCCAATGCCGAAGCCTGTGTGACGATTGATGGTCATGTAAAAGTAAAAGTAATACAACGTAGACCGATTGTACGAATTTTTAATGGTAATGGAGATAGCTATTATATGGATGAAGTTGGAAAATTAATGCCCTTGTCAGATAAATATACTGCGAAGGTGTTGGTTGCGAATGGAAAAATTTGGGAAACTTATGGTAAGTATTATAAACGTACGATGGAGGAAATAATTGCCGACAGTGCAGTCAGAGTGAATACCATGCTGGATGAAATTTATGCAATGGCAACCTTTATAGATGCAAATGAATTTTGGAGATCTCAGGTGCAACAAATATTTATCAATGAAAACAAGGATATGGAACTCGTTCCGATGGTTGGTGATCAAAAAATTGTTTTTGGCGATACAACCGATATGGAAGAAAAATTTAAAAAATTGCAGATATTTTATACCCAGGGGTTAAACAAAACGGGATGGTGGAATAAATATTCAATCATTAATTTAAAATTTAAGAATCAAATTGTTTGTACTAAAAAAGAATTGTAATACATGGAACCATCAGAAATTGTAGTAGGTTTAGATATTGGAACAACAAAAATTGTAGCGATCGTAGGTCGCAGAAACGAGTTTGGAAAGATTGAAATATTGGGGATGGGAAAATCCGAATCGTTTGGTGTTGCACGCGGCGTTGTTCAAAATATTGATCAAACTGTGCAATCAATTCGTACTGCTGTAGCAGAGGCAGAAACAAAATCAGGTGTTGATATAAAAGTAGTGAATGTTGGTATTGCCGGTCAGCATATAAAAAGTTTGCAACACCGCGGAATCAAAACCCGATCCAGCGTTGAAGAAGAAATCTCACAAAAAGATATTGATTCATTGATTGATGATATGTTTAAGCTGGTAATGCTTCCGGGAGAAGAAATTATTCATGTGCTTCCTCAGGAATATATTATTGATAATGAACAAGGAATAAAAAACCCAATCGGTATGTCGGGGATCCGCTTAGAAGCAAATTTTCATATTATCACCGGACAAATTGCTGCAGCAAGAAATATTTATAAATGTGTGCATAAAGCAGGTTTAGAGGTGTCTGAATTAACACTTGAGCCTTTGGCATCAGCGGATGCCGTATTGAGTGATGAAGAAAAAGAAGCGGGAGTAGTATTGGTTGATATCGGTGGTGGAACAACGGATGTTGCCATTTTTCAGGATGGCATCATTCGTCACACGGCGGTAATTCCTTTTGGCGGTAATGTAATTACAGAAGATATCAAAGAAGGGTGTACCATTATTAAAAGTCAGGCCGAGTTGTTAAAAATAAAATTCGGTTCTGCATTAGCGAGCGAAAATCAGGAAAATGAAATTGTATCCATTCCTGGTTTGAGAGGGCGTGCACATAAGGAAATCTCCGTTCGTAATTTATCCGCAATTATTCAGGCACGTATGGAAGAAATTGTTGAACATGTATATTATGAAATAAAAAACTCTGGTTACGAGAAAAAATTAATAGCCGGAATTGTGGTTACCGGAGGTGGTGCTCAACTGAAACATGTAACGCAATTGGTTGAATATATTACCGGAATGGATACACGCGTTGGATACCCAAATGAACATTTGGCAAAAGGAAATGAAGATGTCACTTCTCCATTGTTTGCAACTTCTGTAGGGCTTGTTATGAAAGGCGTTCAGACGGTTGAGAAATATAGCCATAAACCAGTTGTAGAAGAAACCGCCACAACGATAAAAGGACATTCAAGAGAAAAATCAACAGGCTTTTTTGACAAAATAAAAAAGTTTTTTGATGAAGATTCTGTACAACAATAAACAGAAAAATGATGTAGAAATTAACAAGGCATAGTTAGTAACTAACAGAGCAGTTGTTAAATCTACATTAAAAAAACAGGCAATTTTATACCGAAATGATTATGATGCCCATAAAAGGCAATGATTTAAACGTTTTAAAAACGAAGCAAGATGATGAAATTTGATCTACCTCACGATAACGCATCAATTATAAAAGTAATTGGTGTTGGCGGTGGTGGCAGCAATGCTGTTAACCACATGTATAAACAAGGCATTAAAGGCGTTGACTTTATTGTTTGTAATACGGATCAACAGGCACTTGACATTTCACCTGTTCCGTTAAAAATTGTATTGGGTGTAAGTTTAACAAAAGGACGAGGTGCCGGATCTTTACCTGAAGTTGGTAAAAATGCCGCTATTGAAAATATTGAAGAAGTAAAAGCGATCCTGGCTAATAATACGGAAATGGTATTTATTACTGCGGGCTTAGGTGGTGGTACAGGAACAGGTGCAGCTCCTATCATTGCGAAAGCAGCGAAAGAAATGGGAATACTTACTGTAGGTATCGTAACCATTCCATTTGGATTTGAAGGGAAAAAACGTAAGTTACAAGCTGATGCCGGTTTAGATGCATTGAAACAAAACGTAGATACGTTACTTGTAATCAGTAACGATAAGCTACGTGAAATCTACGGAAACTTAAAAGTAACAGAAGCATTTGGACATGCGGATGATATCTTAGCAACTGCTGCAAAAGGTATAGCAGATATTATCACCACAACATTACAAATCAATACCGATATCAACGATGTGAAAACGGTAATGAAAGATAGTGGCGTGGCAATCATGGGATCTGCTTCGGCTGAAGGAGAATCCAGGGCAATACGTGCTGTTGAACAAGCGATGTCTTCTCCATTATTAAATGACAGTAATATCAAAGGTGCACGTTATGTATTGGTAAATGTGACGTGTGGAGAGGATGAAATCACGATGGATGAGTTAGGTGAAATTACCGACTATATCCAGGATGAAGCAGGTATGACAGCAGAAGTAATTAAAGGATATGGTGTTGACATGTCATTGGGTGGCAAAGTAAATGTGACCATTATTGCAACCGGGTTTAACTCTAAAGCAGACGTTGGAATTCAAATTGAACGGGCTCCGGAAAAAAGAGTGTTCTCGTTAATGGATGAACCGAAGATGCCAGAACCTGCACCTGTTGTAAATGTAGCTCCTGCAACAAACAAAGTAGAAGAGATGACCTCTTATATAAAGGAAGAAACCAACTTTATAAAAGAAGAAACAAAGAAAGAAGAGACGACTGTTCAACAAGCGGAGGATATTGTTGCAGAAACACCAGCAGAACCTTTTGTTTACACAAAAGAAGAAACGGTGAAAACAGAGCAAACAACATTTGAGTTTGAGATTACGAATATCACCAACTCAACTGCAAATGCCGAAGAGCCGTTTTTAATAGCAAATGCTGCCGAAGAAAAAGTAATACCTCAAGCTCAGGATGAAAACACAATCATTTCAAAAGTTCAAACAGATGAGCAATTGAAAAAAGCACAGGATCGTGTTGCAAAATTGAAAGAGTTAAGCTTTAAATTGAAATCGCCAAATGGGCTATCTGAATTGGAAAACGAGCCTGCATATAAAAGGAGAAATATAAATTTAGATCAAACACCTCATTCTTCCGAATCACAGGTGTCCCGCTACACTTTATCAGAGAATGATGATAAAAAAGTAGAAATTAAACCGAATAATTCTTTCTTGCACGATAACGTAGACTAGCGCTTGAAAATAAAAAGTCCCCGCCACGGCGGGGACTTTTTGTTTGTAATGGAAACGCAGTTTATTTATTTGTTGACAACAAATCGAACG
>DAORKB010000168.1:0-7779 GCA_035439365.1 Bacteroidia bacterium | reverse complement strand
TTAAAAACATTTCTTATGCGGATAGAATTAAAAAGAGTAGATGGTGACTTTCACTTTGAAGCAACAAGTGAAACAGGAAACATCGCACACATGGATGCCAGTGAAAATATCGGAGGACAAAATAAAGGTGTGCGTCCAATGCAAATGCTGATTATGGGTCTTGGTGGTTGCAGTGCCATCGACATTGCTTTGATTCTGAAAAAGCAAAAGCAGCAAGTGGATGATTTTACAATTAGCATTGATGCAGAACGTCAAACCGGGAAAGAGCCAGCGCTGTGGGAAACCATTGTGATGCATTTTAAATTTAAAGGAAAGGTAGATGTAGACAAAGCAGAACGTGCTGTTGCATTATCTGTAGACAAATACTGTTCTGTAGCAAAAACATTAGAACTCGCTGGTGCAAAAATCACCTATAAAGTGAGTGTTACCGCATAGATCTTCGTCGAGGCTTCGGTCTACATGTTAAACCAATCTTCCAACAATTCTTAAAATTATTTAGCTATCGATATAAAGTATAAACGAGTTTATGAAAAAATTTGAAACAAACGCTATCCGCACACAAGCTGAGCGTAGCGGAAATAAAGAGCATTCAGTACCCATGTATCTTACATCAAGTTTTATGTTTGATGATGCGGAGGAAATGAGAGCCATGTTTGCTGATGAAAAAGAAGGAAACATATACAGCCGATTTACAAACCCGAATACAAGTGAGTTGGTAAATAAAATGTGTTTGTTGGAAGGAGCGGAGGCAGGATATGCAACAGCATCCGGCATGGCAGCTGTTTTTGCAAGCTTCATGGCACTGCTAAAAACAGGTGATCATATTTTAGCATCGAGTTCCATTTTTGGTTCAACACATACCTTGTTTACAAAGTTTCTTCCGAAATGGGGTATTACACATACGTATGCAGATGTAAATAAACCAGAAAAATGGGAATCATTGATACAACCCAATACAAAAATGATTTTTGTGGAAACACCATCCAATCCGGGATTAGACATCATTGATCTGGAATGGCTTGGTATTCTTGCGAAAAAGCATAACCTTATTTTGAATGTCGACAATTGCTTTGCAACACCGTTTATTCAACGACCAATTGAATATGGGGCACATTTGGTAACACATTCGGCAACAAAATATATTGATGGACAAGGTCGCGTATTGGGTGGGTTGGTAGTCGGACAAAAAGAATTGATCAAAGAAATTTATGCTTTTTGCAGAAGCTCAGGACCTTCTATGTCACCGTTTAATGCGTGGACCTTATCAAAAAGTTTGGAAACACTTTCTATTCGAATGGAACGTCATTCGCAAAGCGCGCATAAATTAGCATCGTTGCTGGAAAATCATCCGGAAATTGAACGTGTGCGTTATCCATTTTTAACCTCTCATCCAATGTATGACGTGGCTAGAAAACAGATGAGTTTAGGTGGTGGAATCGTTGCATTTAACATTAAAGGTGGTTTAATAAGAGGGCGCAAATTTTTGGATGCTCTTGAATTATGTTCCCTTACTGCGAATCTTGGTGACTCCAGAACAATTGCAACGCATCCAGCATCAACAACGCATGCAAAGCTTACAGAAGAGGAGCGTTTAAGTGTTGGTATAACACCTGGATTGGTGCGGATCTCTGTAGGGCTTGAAAACATTATTGATATTGTTGCGGATATAGAGCAGGCGTTGGAAAAAACGAAGTAAAAACCTGTTGGGTTTAAAAGAGATAAGTAGACAATTATTTTCAAATAAACGAAAAAGGGTATAAAAGCCGTAACCCGACAGATTTGATTTATTTAAACCTGTCGGGTTACGCTTTTTATAAATAGTATCGTTGAGTTAAATTGAGTGCAAATCAATTCCTGTAAACCCAACAGGTTTTCGCGTTTCGTAAAATGTTATGCTGGAACAGGTACATTCACACTCTGCTCCACAAATTTCACAAGTAAAGGATTAGGTTCATTGACTGTTGATGTCAAAGCAGGTTGAAATAATGTCCCTACAAAAAAAGGATGTGTGTTTAGTTCAAATGCTCTTACCTCTCCATTTGCAGCAGTAGCAGTAAATTGAAGCCCCTTTGATTGTAAGGTATCAATATACTTGTTGTTAATTCCATAGCTACAAAAGTATTTACCTTTTATATGCGTTTGTTTAACCGAATCGAATAAGATCGTATTCGTATTTGTTATCGTTAAGTCTTCTTCTTGTTCCACTAATGAACAAGACAACTTTGAAATCAATAGGTCAGATGCCGTTGGATTTGTTTCTTCATGATCTGCGTTTTTTATACTGCAAACATTTCTAGCAAACTCAATGATCATGTGTTGAAAGCCTCCACAATTGCTTAATGTTGGAATGTTGTTTACACGCACATAAGTAATGGTATTCAAAACATTGTCCATGTCTTTATAAGGTGATCCTGGCGCGATCCAAAGCCCAGCGTATAAATTTTTAAATGCGGTTTTATAATTGAATGTATCGGTTGGGATCCAATCAAATTGAATTTCTTTGTTAAGTTTTTTTTGAATTTCCCTGCAACTGTCATTTAGTGCATGGTGAGTGGAATAAATGGGATTAAAGTCGCCAAGTATTGCAATTTTAGGTATCATCGTTTAAATGGTTTTTGAATTTTGATGGGTAAACGTAAGTTTGCTGTATATATTACAACGATTCAGGAAACATCAAAGGTCTTAACCTTTCGGTTCTTTAAACCCCACAGGTTTCCTGCGTATCAAAGCTTAATACCAATAAAGAGCACATCGTCCACTTGCTCATGTCCTTCTTTCCAGCGATTGAAGTAGCGATCAACAATCATCGCTTGTTGACTCATTGGTAATGTTTGGATTTGCTCCAACATTAATTTCATATTAGAGATCTTGATTTTTTTGCTCTTCTCTCCACCAAACTGATCCGGATAGCCATCGGTGAACATGTATAGTGTATCACCTTTTTGAAGCTGAATGCTTCTATTTTCGTACAAAAGATCGGAATCCGAGTTTTCTTTTTCTTTTTTGAAAGTCGTTAATTCGTTATTTATGGAAATGAACATGGATCTTCTGGTAGAACACATGCGCATGAAATACGTTTCCAAATCAATTTCACAGATGATGATGTCGACGGTATCATGGGTATGATCTTGTTCATCATTTTGACGCAACAGATTTTTAATTTCTTTGTCCAGCACATCCAATGTTTGTGCAGGCGAAGTAATATCCGGCCGGCTGGTAATATCTTTTAATAAAGTGGTACCAATCATACTCATAAATGCACCTGGAACACCATGTCCTGTAGCATCCGCACAAACAATGATCAAACGGTTATCGTATTTTTCAAACCAATAAAAGTCACCACTTACAATGTCGCGCGGTTGAAAGAAAACAAAAGACAAAGGAAATATTTCTTTTAATTTTTCTAAATCCGGTAGAAGCGCATCCTGAATACGTTTTGCATACCGAATACTATCCGTAATATCTTTATTTTTTTTCTCAATCTCTTCTTTTTGAATAATTACCTCTCTGGTTTTTTCATTTAAGGCTTTTTGTAATTGTGCCTGGAATCTCCGGTGATTGGATTCCCTGATTTTAACAATCAGATAAAAACCGTAAATGATCCCTGCAATTACCAGGATAATAAACCATGGACTTTTCCATACTGGAGGTGCGATTTTGATGTGCACAGTAAGCGGAACGGTGTTGCTTACACCATCGCTGTTATAAGCTCTCAACAGGAACGTATATTCACCCTCTACCAATTTACCATATTGTGCATAGTTACTGTAGGTTTTATCGGACCATTCTGCATCGTATCCATCTAATTTGTATTGATAGGTGATGCGTGAGTTGGCTTTAAAACTTACACCAATAAAATCGATTCTCAATTTATACTCATCGTAAGGAAGATCAATATTTTTAGAGGCATCAATATATTTATCGTTCATTTTTAATGAAGTGATATTGATAATCGGAGCCGTCAGGTTTTTCTTATCCTTATGCGGATCAAACATAATCGCATCATCGGTGGTACCAAACCAGGCGTTACCATTTGCATCTTTGAAAAAAGAACTGAAGTTGCAATCACCGGTAATACCTTCTTCTTTTCCATATGTTTTAACGGCATCGCCTTTAATACGACTCAGTCCCATGCGATGACCAACCCATATGTTGTTGGCACCATCATCAATGATACTGTAACAATAATTTGATTTCAAATCATTATTGGCGGAGTTGAAAATGGTGACAGAGTCTTTTTTATCCATCCGAAATACACCATTACCCATTGTAATTAACCACAGGTTGTTTTGTTGATCTTTAAGAACACCGGTGATATTGATCAAATCGGATCCGTTATAAACTTTTGTATTTTTAAGTGTTCCATTTTCAGAGATGGAACTGATAAAATTACTGTGTGTTGCTACCCAAAGTATATTGGTTTTATCAAGAAAGATATGGTTGATGTTGTTATGCGTGAGCCCGGTTTCTGTGTTGTATTGTTTAACCAGTTTGGCTTCCTGATCCAGCTTAAACACGCCATTCTTAGTGGCGATCCAAATTACTCTTTCATTTCCTGCAATGGCATTTATAGAATTAGAAAGGATATCATTTGTTAGACTGATTTTTTCAAATTTGTTTTTCCGGATATCCACGCGAAAAGCACCGCTATGGTCTGTACCGATTATTAAATGATTAGAATCAACCTGAACCAGCGCTGTAACACGGTCGTCTGTAAAACCATTTTTAGCGGTATACAGTTCTTTTTTTTTGGTGCCGTTCAGATGTATTTTCAGCAATCCTTTTTCAAGTCCAAACCACTTTGTGTGATCACTTATAGAAAGTGCGGTTACGTTATGAGATTCATCAGATGAAGAATGAAAATAAGAGGTGAACAAATTGTCGATGAGTTCAACAAGTCCGGTCCCATATGTACCGATCCACATATTACCTTCGTGATCACAATAGATGGTTTTTGTGTACTTGTTTCCAAGTCCGTTATCTTCAGACAGTCGTTGATATTCGGAGTAGACTAACGTATTGGGTGAGAGTAATAATTTGACCACTCCATTTCCAAAAGTAGCGATCCATAAGTTAGATTGTGCATCTTCATACACATCTTGTACATTGGCAATTTCAGCAACTAGATTTTTTGCGATAGGTGTGGAGGTGAACTTTGAATCGGCTGAAGGTGTTAATAAAAAGAGACCCTGATCTTCTGTACCTACCCAAAAACTCCCTGAGTTATTCTTCTTAATTATACATTGAATTTTTGTTTCCGGAATGCTATTCGTGTTTTTGAGCAACACAGGTTTTCGGTCTTTACCGTTTAATTTATAAATCAAAAGACCGTTGCTGGTACCAACAAGTAACTCGTCATTTTTGGAAAAATTGAGCGAAAAAATATTTTGATCAACAAACTCTACTTTGAACGCTTCTACTTCAAAATCCTTGTTGATTCTAAATACACCATCATTTTGTGTAGCAAACCAAAGATATCCTTTCTCATCTTCAGCAATTGAATAAATGGGGCTTTTTGAAAATTTGCTGGTGTTAATGGATTTAAATTTTTTACCATCGTAATAGGTTACACTTCCTTCGTAGTGCCCAAGCCAAAGGTTTCGTGCATTATCCTGGTAGCTTGCTGTTACGAAATTTTCGGATAATCCATCTTCTTTCACAAACGGTTTAAAGGCAACTCCATCGTATTTAAAAATACCTTCACCGGTTCCAATGATGAGGTAACCGTTTTTGTCCTGATTGATGGTGTAAACGTATGGTTGGGTAATACCATTGTCAACACCATAATTTTTAAACTGATAGGCTTGTGGAAATGCGCACTTGAAAAGCACCAAGGAAAATAAAACACTTAGGAAAAGGGTCGATGCTTTCTTCACAAGTAAACTATTTGATTCGTTATTCTACTTTCTTTTTTGATGATGGATCGAGGTTCAGCTTATGAATTCCTCTTGGTTGCCAACCGCCAATTGGGACGGTATATATTGGTAATAAATATCCAATTTCGTTGGTTACATACAACGTTACATTGTTGTTTTTTACTGGTAGTTTCTTGTTCTTGATAAACTGAATGTCCAGTACTGTTTTCTTTTCTGCGGGAACAATTTTATGTTCATTTGTTACCCACACATTGTCTCCGGATGCTTTCGCAAATTCTCCCTTTTTCGCAATGGAAACAATATTAATATCAGCTCCATCATCGAAATCGAAATTGGCAATCTTTACAGCAATGACATTTTCTTCAACATATGGATAGAGATGTGCGAGATTGCTCATATTATCATCAAAACGAAAGGTGTATTCAAACGTAAAGGAGTTACCTCCTTCAATGGGTTTATTTTCTGTTGGTGACGAGCTTAAAAAATATTTGTATAGATTTCCATCGTCTCCACTTATACCTTCAGCAATGATTTTAAAAATATAGCCAGCGTAGGCATCTGAAAACTCTCCTTCTGTAGGATTAAACGGACCAAATGTATACCACTCCTGATCATAAAGCGGATCGCTTCCAAATGTTTTTGTATATAGTAAATTGCCACTTTTATAATTACCACTTGGATTGTTATTACGCACATCCTTAGCTGTAAAGCACGTTTTACCGCCATACACGGAAAATTGTGTTCGGGTATTAAATTCTCCCTTTTTCTCATCGTTGGACCCACTTGTTTCAGGATCGAAGATGCGTATGTAAATAGGCAGTTTTTGATATTTGGGAATTACAAAAAAGAATGTTTGGGAAAAGTCGTCATCCCCCCAGGATTTATCGCCATCTTTTCCAAAAGTAACCAGGTAGGGAACATTCTCTTCAATAGTTGGTACTTGTTGAGCGGTGCATGTTGTAGCAAAGACAAGCAAAACCAAAAATGAATAGAATTTATATTTCATATGTTGCAAACTCAGAATTGAAAATACTTAATCTCTTTATACTGTTGTATAACAATACATTATTGATATTAGGGGATAAGTTAGTAAACTTAAACAATTTATGCAATACTACGTATACGGAAATATTAGAATTTGGTTGTGCCTACTGCATCAATTAAACCAAAAATATAAAGTATCTTCGTGTAAACAAAAAAAAGAAAGAGATTTGAAATTCAGTGATTTTAATTTTGATAGCGGCCTACAGGAAGGGCTTGATTCCATGGGCTTTGAGAAGCCCACACCAATTCAAGAGCAAGCAATACCAATCATACTTCGTAAAAAAGATTTAATTGGCTGTGCACAAACGGGCACGGGAAAAACAGCTGCTTTTTTATTGCCTATTTTGAATCAATTATCCGTAAATCCTACGGATCAGACAGATACATTGATTATTGTACCAACGCGTGAGTTAGCACTACAAATTGATCAGGCTTTGCAAGGGTTTTCTTACTTTACTTCGGTGAGCTCATTGGCCATATATGGCGGAGGCGATGGAAGTGTATTTGAACGTGAAAAAAGAGCGCTAACGGATGGAGCAAATGTTATTATTGCAACACCTGGACGCCTGATGGCCCATTTGAACATGGGATATGTTAAATTGGATGGGCTAAAACATTTGATACTGGATGAAGCAGATCGTATGTTGGATATGGGTTTTGTGGATGATATAATTAAAATTACTACCTATTTGCCGAAAGAACGTCAAACACTTTTGTTTTCTGCAACAATGCCACCTAAGATCAGGGTACTGGCAACAAAATTATTAAAGGATCCGGAGCATATCAGCATAGCCATTTCTAAGCCTTCGGAAGGAATTATCCAAGGTGCGTACCTCGTTTATGATACACAAAAGAATAA
>DAORKB010000167.1:0-7791 GCA_035439365.1 Bacteroidia bacterium | reverse complement strand
GTAGCCCGTAGGGGAATCGAACCCCTCTTTCCAGGATGAAAACCTGGCGTCCTAACCCCTAGACGAACGGGCCATTAAATTTGTACTAAATTTGGGAGTGCAAATGTAATATGAAAAATAGAGTTCTGCAAAAAAAATAATGCTTTTTTTACAAACCTTAGTCTATTTCGTCACTATCTGCTTGAAAACGAAACCCTAATCGTTTGCCGGTTTTTATTTGCATGCTTTCCGTTGCTGCCTGCATATCGTTAACCGATACTTCTTTGATGGAATCGAATGGCGGTGTAAATAAATCAAAACTCAAACAATACAATATAGAAGACTCAATAATGCAGCGGATTGATTCTTCATCAATTATGGAATGAACCAAATCATTGTATAAAAAACCCAATTGACGCTTTCCTTCGGCAAAAAAATGATTTTCCTTATTGATAAACACCCGACCAATAACATATCCCAAATCATTCATTCGGTTGTATTTAAATGAATCATTCAAAAAGTTGTAAATGTTTATGATCCCACAAAATGTGCGTGTCATATCCTCTTTTACATAAGAGCTTTTCCAGATTTGATGAGATTTATCAAATTCAAAAACATTGGTGTGCATAGAGAATATTAACAGATCTCCGGCAACTCTTAGTTCAAACTCGAACTCTCCCTTTTCTCTGAAATCGATAGCTAACCGTTTATCAATAGTGGCCATATCCTTTTTTAACTCGGCAATCAGTTTTTTTGCAACCGATTTAAAAAGTGCAAAATTCTTTAGCGTAGTGTCATACACATCCTGCTTCATGCTTGATTTTTCCTTTAATGTCTTAAGGATTAAATCATGTGGTTGAGGTAGATTCATGTTTAATGAAATAGTCTTAAGTTAATAAGCTTTAGCGAACAGAACACGTTGTACTGATGGCTTGCCCGAATATACACATTTTCCTTCTTCTTTTTTATTATTCAAAGGAATGCATCGGATCGTAGCTTTTGTTTCTTCTTTTATTTTTTGTTCTGTCTCAGTGGTTCCGTCCCAATGGGCACTCACAAAACCAGGTGTTTCCTCCAAAATTTTCTTAAATTCATCATAACTATCGGCAGTATATGTTTTTGCCTCACGTGCTGAACGTGCTTTTTTGTATAGATTATCCTGAATCTGATCCAGCAAATGGCTGATTTTGTTTTCTAAGTCGGCTTGTTGAAGCGTTTCTTTTTCCATTGTATCCCTTCTGGCCACTTCAACGGTCCCATTTTCAAGGTCTCTGCCACCAATAGCAATACGTACCGGAACTCCTTTCAACTCATATTCTGCAAATTTCCAACCTGGTCGCTGTGTATCACGGTTATCATATTTCACAGATATTCCTTTGGCTTCCATGGCTTTCTTCATCTTTGCAACAACCGCATTTATTTGCTCCAATTGTTCTTCACTCTTGTAAATCGGAACAATAACCACTTGAAAAGGTGCCAGTTTTGGAGGAAGCACCAAACCTTTATCATCCGAATGAGACATGACAAGTGCTCCCATTAATCGGGTGGATACCCCCCATGAAGTGGCCCATACAAAATCTTGGCTCCCCTCTTTTGTCGCAAACTTTACGTCAAATGCTTTTGCAAAATTTTGACCTAAAAAATGGGAAGTTCCTGCCTGTAATGCCTTTCCATCTTGCATCAATGCCTCAATGCAATAGGTTTCAATAGCACCGGCAAAGCGCTCATTCGGTGTTTTTATCCCTTTAACAACAGGCACAGCCATGTAATTCTCCACAAAATCAGCATACACATCTAACATTTGTTCTGTTTCTGCTATGGCCTCTTTTGCGGTAGCATGCGCTGTATGCCCCTCCTGCCACAAAAATTCGGTTGTACGTAAAAACAAACGTGTGCGCATTTCCCATCTTACCACGTTCGCCCATTGATTCACAAGAATTGGTAAATCACGGTACGATTGGATCCACCCTTTATAGGTGTTCCAGATAATTGTTTCGGACGTCGGACGAACAATTAATTCTTCATCCAATTTGGCAGTTTCATCAACTACGATACTGCCATCAGCGGCACTTTTTAAGCGATAATGGGTTACAACCGCGCATTCCTTGGCAAATCCCTCAACGTGACTGGCTTCCTTACTAAAAAAGGATTTTGGAATAAACAACGGGAAATAAGCATTTACATGGCCTGTATCTTTAAACATTTTATCCAACGCCTGTTGCATTTTTTCCCAAATTGCATAGCCATACGGTTTAATAACCATGCACCCTTTAACCGCTGAATGCTCAGCTAGATCAGCCTTTACAACAAGTTCATTGTACCAGTTCGAATAATTCTCCTCACGGGTAGATAATTCCTTACTCATAATATTATGTATATTGGTATACTATTTGTAATTTTATATAAATAGTGACTGCAAAAATATAAATTTAAACCTTTGCGTTACTATTTTGTCAATATTACTGAAAATAATGAATACACTCCCTTATATCAAAAGTTCATTTCAAATGAAAACATATGTTGGATTGCTGTCAGTTGCAATAGCACTACTTTCAGCATGTAGCACCCCACAAGGTGCTGCTTCGAGTAAAAACTATCAGGATGATGTTTATTATACATCCAAAGATGCTGCTGCAGAAAGAGAAAGAGCTCAACTTCAAAAGGAGCGCGATCAGCAGGCGGCTGCACAAAGGCAAAAAGAAGATGAAGCAAGAGCTGCTTCTAATTCAAATAGAAAGGAATCGAATCCAAATTCGTCGGATGATGATTATTATCAAACTCCAAACGACAATTCCTTTTCTCCATCTAGCAATAATTCAAATGCAACCAATAACGCAAGTTCTGGTTCATCAACTACGGCATCTACTTTCAATTATGATGATTATTATGACTATGAATATGCTGTACGCTTAAAACGTTTCCATAATAATATCCCAACCTACGGTTATTACGATAGTTACTACACAAACTCTTATTGGTATACCGGTGACCCTTATTACTACGGAAGCAGCGTTTACATGGGCTATAATTTCTGGGGACCTTCTTATTCTATTTATTCATACAACCCGCAATTCAATTGGTATTCTACCTGGGGCTGGGGATACGATCCATGGTATCGTCCATATGCTTACAATCCTTATTACTATAATCCATACTATTATAACCCATATTATAGCTATTACCCTTATAATAGCTGGTATCAGCCCTGCTATACAAACAACTATTTTAACAGCTACGACAGAAACAGTTACTATGGACCTAGAAACAGTGGTTTACGCGCCGATGGAAGACGCTCATCTGAACCTACCATGGCACACCGTTATATGAGTGCTGTTGAAACAGAAACAAACAAACCGTTTTCTGAAACGAAAGGAAGAACCACCAATCCTTATTTAAATAATGCATCTAATTTTAATAATAATTCTGGTAAAATTACTGACGAGCCTGTAAGAACCCCGGATCGTCCTGTAAGAAATAATGCTCAAAATAACAGTGTTAATCCTTCACATAATCAAAATTCAAACACAGGAGATACGGAGCAACCGTCCAGAAATCCATCGAACAATACACGTCCGGTGAGAACTATGGATCAACAACCTTCTAACCAAAATAATACAGGAGTACAACCTGATAGAGAGCCTCAAAGAGAAATAATTCCTGATAGAAGGTCGCAACCTAATATGCAACAACAACCGTCAAGACAAACAATTGACATGGATGAGCCTCAACGACAACCTGAAAATAAAAGACCTACCTGGCAGCAACCAAGCAGACAAGAACCTGCAAGACAACAAGAGCCAGTTAGAGAAGAACCATACAGAGCACCACAATTTGAACAACAAAGAAGTAATGATAATTACCAAAGCGCTCCAAGAGGCGGAGGTTCATCAAGTCCTTCTTCTAACAGACCCAGAAGATAATTCAAAAAAATGTATCGTTTAAACGATGCATTTTTTTTGCCCTGATTAATTTTACTTTTATGAAAACAAAGCACTTTTTTATAATAGGCATAGGGATACTATGCACTTTAAACAGCCAATCTCAGAATGATATGGATGTGATGCGTTACTCGCAACTCACTTTTGGTGGTACTGCCCGTTTTAATGCAATGGCAGGATCAATGGGAGCTTTGGGTGGAGATATTTCAACCTTGAGTTTCAATCCGGCAGGTATTGGTGTGTTCCGAAAATCAGAGTTTTCTTTTTCACCTTCGTTATTTCTTCAAAGTACTTCTTCTACGTACAGGGATGTAAACAATATGGATGGGCGCCTTAATTTTAATTTTGGAAATATCGGAATCGTTGGAACATTTCCATTAAAGAATACATCCAGTGGCTGGAACTCACTAAACTTTGGTTTTGGTTACAACCGGACCAACAATTTTTACAATCGAATTACCACCTCTGCTACGAATACAACGAGTTCCTTTCTCGACACTTACATTGCTGATGCATACGGAATCAAGCCTAAAAATTTAGATGATTTTTCTACAGGTCTGGCGTATGACGCTTATTTAATAAATCCTATAAAAGATTCAACACAATATGTTCATGTGATTCCGCATTATGGAGAATTACAAACGAAAACGATTGCTACGAAAGGGGCCATGGGTGAAATTTTTGCCAGCTTTGGTGGAAATTATAAGGATCGTATTTTTATTGGAGCCACGATTGGTGTTGTTAAATTGAAGTATCAGGAAGAGTATACATTTCGTGAAACAGATGAGAAGGATACGATTAAAGGATTTAAGTCATTTACCATCAAACAAAATCTGCTTTCGAGTGGAACCGGTATAAATATTAAATTCGGTGTTATTGTAAAAGCAACAGATTGGCTACGCTTGGGAGCTGCTGTGCATTCTCCTACAAGAATTAGTATTGCAGATAGTTACACCTTGTCCATGAATTCAAATCTGGATAATAATTTTATTAATTCCATCAATTCGCCGGACGGAGCGTTTAATTATTCAATTACCACGCCTTTCAGAGCAATTGGTAGCTTAGGGTTTATCATCAACAAACGCGGTTTATTAAATGCCGAATACGAGTATGTAAATTATAAGAATGGCTATTTGAATTCGACCCCTAATGTGTTTTCAGATGTAAATACGTACATCCGAAAACAATATACTTCTGCCGGCAATATCCGTATAGGTGGAGAAGTACGATTTGATCCGATTAGTTTAAGATTGGGCTATGCCTTGTATGGTAGTCCATTTGCAAATGGTATTAATAAAACAGCTGACAGAGCTAGTTATACTTTTGGTGTTGGTTACCGCAAAAACTCATTCTTCCTGGATGGTGCCTTTGTGCTTTCCAAATATAGAGATTACAGCTATCTATATGACCCAGATTTAAATCCATCTGTAGTAAAAAATGATTATACAACTACCAGTCTTATTGTAACCGTTGGTTTTAGATTTTAGTCTTTAGTAAAGCATTCATAAAAAAAGCCCCCTCTGCACGCAGAGGGGGCTTTTTATTCAATCATTATGCGATTATGCTTTTGCCAACTGTTTTCCGGTTAAAATTTCAGCATCAACCAAAATTCTTCCGCAGTGTTCACAAACAATAACTTTTTTATGTGTTTTGATATCCAAATGACGTTGAGGTGGGATTTTATTAAAACATCCGCCACAAGCATCACGCTCTACGGTAACCACACCTAAACCATTAATTACGTTTGAACGGATACGTTTATATGCGTTCAATAAACGCTCTTCGATAATGGTTTCAGACCCTTTGGATTTTTTTAATAAATCCTGCTCTTCTTTCTCTGTTTCAGCAATAATTTCATCCAACTCTTGCTTTTTCAGTTTCAGATCTTTTTTTCTGTCTTTTAAATCCTCTTCTGATTGTGTAATTACATCGTTTTTAGCTGCAATCGTTGCTTTGTATTCTTTAATACGTTTTTCAGCTAATTGAATTTCCAGATTTTGAAACTCAATTTCTTTTGTAATTGCATCGTACTCACGATTATTACGAACTTTAGCTTGTTGTGCCTCGTATTTCTTGATTAACGCTTGCGCATCTTTTATTACATTTTTCTTGTCAGTAATAGAATCTTCAAGCGTTTTTAACTCTTCAGTAAAATTGTTAACGCGTGTTTCCAAACCAGCAACTAAATCTTCAAGGTCACGAACTTCCAAAGGCAATTCACCTCTTACAGTGCGGATTTTATCGATTTTTGAGTCAATCTGTTGTAATTCAAATAAAGCTCTCAACCTTTCCTCTACCGAAATTTCGTCAGTTTTAGTCTTTGCCATTTTTATAAATATTTAATTGGATTTGTATTGATTTTTGTCAATTGGAGTGCAAATGTACTAAATTTTTTCTTCAAAATTTCATAAAATAATTCCATTGTAAACTGCTCACTTTCATAATGCCCTATATCTGCAATGATAATACGCCCTTCGGCATCAAAAAACTGGTGATATTTGAAGTCTGCGGTTATAAAAACATCCGCCTGGTGTGCGATAGCAGAATGAAGCAAAAAGCTGCCAGAACCTCCACAAACAGCTACTTTTTTAACTTTTTTACCCTTTAAAGCAGTATATCGTATTGTTTCTACCTTCATTTTACTTTTCAATTCCCTTAAAAAGGCCATTTCATCCATTTCGGTGGCCAGTTCCCCTACCATTCCTGCTCCAACCAGGGAAGAGGAATTTGACAAAGCAATCAAATCATAAGCAACCTCTTCGTAAGGATGGGCCTTTAATAAGGCTGTTACAATTTTTGATTCGGCATACTGCGGATAAACCATTTCTACCTTTATCTCTTCTCCTTCAAAACGCTTTCCCACGGTTCCAATATAAGGATTGGCTCCATCCAAGGCCTTAAACGTACCTGTTCCCGTAGTATTAAAGCTGCATTCATTGTAATTTCCAACCATTCCTCCTCCTGCATTAAAAAGAGCAATTCGCAGCTCTTCCGCATTTTCTTTTGGAACATACGTAATCAATCTTTTTAAAACACTTTTCTGAGGGACGAGTAGCTGGCACTCGATTAAATCCAGCTTTTCACAAATTTTTGCATTAACACCATTGCGAACATTATCCAGGTTGGTATGAGCAGCATAAATTGCTATATCATTTTTGATGGCTTTCAGCAGCACACGTTCGATATAATTTTTTCCATTCAATTTTTTTATACCCGAAAAAACAATTGGGTGGTGCGCAATAACAAGGTTAAAACCACCTGCGATCGCTTCATCAATAACAGCCTCTGTGCTATCCAAACAAATTAATGCTGCCGAAATTTCCATATTCTCATCTCCACAGATCAATCCCGCATTATCATAACTCTCCTGATAGGAAAGCGGTGCAAATGACTCCAAATAATTTGTTATTTCCTTTAATTTCATCCGTAATTTTTTTTGCGTAATTTACAAAAAATGTTGGAGCAGTATCTAAGAAAGTAAGAATGAAAACTATTCTCATCGAGATGATTAGGACATCACAAATACATTCTTAAACATTTCATATATCGTTTAATAATTTTTTACACCGATCATTAAATTTGTATTTTTAGCTTGTGAAATTTCTACGACTACTCCTATTTCCTATTTCATTCACATACGGACTTGTCATGTTGCTTCGTAACAAGCTATATGACCGGGCTATTTTCCCAACAACGAAACCTGCTATTTCTACTATTTCTGTTGGAAATCTATGTGTAGGTGGCACTGGTAAGACACCGCATATTGAATACCTGATTCAGGTATTGAAAACGGAATTTTATATTGCTACTTTAAGCAGAGGATATGGACGGGATTCTTCGGGTTTTTTATTAGCCGATACACAATCGACTGCGA
>DAORKB010000166.1:0-7799 GCA_035439365.1 Bacteroidia bacterium | reverse complement strand
CAGACAGTCTCTTTTATTATCTTGTACGATGTGATTCGCCACCTGCTTTTCCTCCTCCTCTTCTACCTCCGGAATGTCCTCCTGATTTACCATTTGGATTTCTTGGTTGACGAATTTGCCCCTTATCTTGTCTGCGTCCTCCGCCTTGTTGGTGTGCCCTTCTTTGTTGCTGATTCGAACCAGGTGCGACTTGTTGTCTGTTAGTGGTCCTTCTTTGTTGGTGAACCCCTTGAGCTCCTCCTGGTACACTTCTTTTTTGATAAACAGTTCTTGAAACCACGCGGTGGCTATAGTACATGTCATGTACCCGAACAACTCTGTATGTATACCCTCTTCTGTAATGAACATGATAAGGATGCCAATGTGGATAATAAACCGCCCAACCTACAGGTCTCCACGGTTTCCAATACGGTGGATAATATCTCCATCTCCAGGGTGACACCCAGGGTGCATACACAGGTTGATACACATATCTAACGGTAGGCCAGGCCCAAACATTTACAACAGGAGGTGGTGGTGTGGTTGCAACTGCTGATGTGGAACTCGAATTGGATGGCGAGGACTGTTGCACCTGAGCTGGTGTTGAGTTTGCTGCTGGGGCTTTGCTATTTTCTTCCGAAGGTTCTACAATGTAGTTTTTTCCGTACAACTCTTCATCTCCTACAATTTGTAAATGGGCCGTACCATCACTTTCTTTTTCAATCTCAATTACTGCTACATCCTGTGACTCGTCTTCATTGACAGGAATTTGCAAAACAAATGCATGCATATCTTTTTCCGAACGATCAATTACTCGTATATAATCCGTCTCTCCATCACCATTCAAATCGAGGTTGTTAAGCTTAGTATCTGAACTGTTTAATGCCTTTTCAAACGCTTCCGGATTTTCAGATTTTTTAAACAGATCCAACACCCCATATAAATTCAGGTTGTCACCTGGCAAACCAAGGGAATCGGGGGTTTGCGTTCTTGTACTTGCTAAGGCACACACATTTATCACAATAAATAGTGCAAAAAATAAATTTCTCGTTTTCATGTCTCTATGTTTTAACCGTTCTTAGGACCTTCAACAGTTTAAATGGTTTAACGACCTCAAAAGGTCTTAAAAAACCGACTCGATAACATAAGTTATGCCATTAAACCACGTGACACCCTTCTCTTTTAAGCCGATTAGCTTGATTGCGATGGGTGAATTGGGAGAGATTGCAAAATAACCAACACCATTTAAATGCAATTTACCGGCAGCAATAGCAATATAAAAATTACCTCCTGATGTAATCACAACACTACCTGTACTGATGATTTCTGAATGGATCAAGGGATCAATGCGCATTAATTTTTCCTTTAATGCAATCATTTCCTGTAATTGTTTTGTATGTTTTTCCTGCTCTATCTGTAAAAGTGCACGTGTTGTTTCATGCTTATCTCCGGCACTGCTTTTTCCTTCTGTATTACCGGATTGCAATGCATCTGTTAGCGCCAGTTGCGCGTTTTTTATACAGTTTTCAATATATTCAAGACATTGCCCATGAAGTTGGGTCTTGACGGTAGCATCCGTTTTTAGCATAATACTGCTCTAAAAGTCATTACTTTTTTTTCAGGAAGTTATAGTACGCACAAAAACCAAAATTCAAGACTTGTGTAGAGCCGCTACCTATCGGTCCAACCGGTTTAATCTCATTCAAACATATTTCGTAAGGATTAAAATCTTTACGATAAATGCTGTAGGAAACGGTTAAACCAATCGCAAAATTGGATTCTATTAAAAAAAACAGCTCCATTTCAGGTTGTATGAAAGATGTTGTATATTTTGTAAGAGGTGGAGCCATTGTTGAATCTTTACAACGCAGATCCGTGTAGTGTGTCCAGGTTTGACCAACCGTAACGGAGGCGGAATAAACAATACGGTTTTTAGCGCCAATAAATGTTTTGCCACCAACCCGGATACCCGCATTGTTCATTTTCATTAGCGGACTGTAATGAAAATTTTGAGTTCCTAGCAGACCCGTTATTTTTAATGTTGCATTTGTATAGCCCACCCCAACAAATAACCCTTTATAAATATTAATATCCATTCCGGCATTTGCAAAATAAACACCTGCAAAATTTGCCTTAAAAGCTGTATTGTTCATTGGGTTTGGAACTCCAGCTGAAACATGCGGACTAAACCAGTAATATTGTTTTTGTAGAGACTCATAATTTGATGTTTTAGCCGGTGTATTATTTTCCGGCGTTGATTCCTGAGCAGAAACTGAAATAGTCGCAATACAAAATAGTAAACAAAAGGTTCCCTTTAGCATGTCTGTACATTTTGATATAAGACAAAAATAACAGGAATAACCATTAATCAAAAAAATTGCATTGAATTTGTTTAACAAAATATTGGTTGAAAATATTTTATAAAAGGATGGATTTAATTGGATACATCCACAACTATTACATTAAATTTACCACAAAACCACATCACTTAAATCGAGTTATATGAGTATTCCTGCTGGAAAATTAATATCTATAGGCGGAAGTGAAGATAAAGGAAGTAGCATCACTGCTCCTTTTGAGCCAACAGCACATTCACATTTTTTTGAGTTTGGTATATTAAAACGTATCCTGTCAGAAATGAAAGGGGTGGATTCCATCATCGAGGTAATTACGACAGCTTCAGTAATTCCCGAAGAAGTTGGAGAAAACTATTTACAAGCATTTGGAAAGTTTGGTTGCAAAAACGTAAACGTATTACACATAAAAACAAGAGAGGACGTTGTAAATCCCGACTATATTCAACGAATAAAAAAAGCAGATGGGGTTTTATTTACGGGTGGAAATCAATTACGATTGAGTATGATTTTCGGTGGAACGGAGTTTTTTAAGATTTTACAAACCCGATATCTAAATGAAAAATTTGTAATTGCAGGTACAAGCGCTGGAGCAATGGCCATGAGCAATACAATGATATACCAGGGCAGTAGTACAGGTGCATTGCTAAAAGGAGAAGTAAAAATCACCACCGGTTTAGCTTTATTAAAAGATGTAATCATCGATACGCATTTTGTTACACGCGGGCGTTTTGGGCGGCTTGCTCAAGCTGTTGCAGGAAATCCCGGTTGTATAGGAATTGGATTAGGCGAAGATACCGGTGTACTGATAACAGATGGGAATAAACTGGAAGCAATCGGCTCAGGCCTAGTTCTTATATTTGACGGGCATGAGATCCGTCACTCAAACATTGCTGATATTCCGGAAGGACAACCGTTATCAATCGAACATTTGATTATACATGTAATGGCCAAGGGAAATTTATACTATTTGAATGAACGCAAATTTTACAACGGTTTGACCAAACCTGTTGACATTACAAACGGAGAATCACATCAGTCTTTATAAATATCAATGTAAAACGGACTGTCATTTTTTTTCATCCCACGGTACATTCCTTCTGAATTAAAAGGCATTTCGATGTTGCCTTTGTAATCAATAGCAACCAGCCCCCCTTCTCCACCCATTTTTGCCAGTTTATCCTGTACAACAAATTCACAAGCCTCTTTCAAGCTTAATCCTTTGTATTCCATCAAACAGGAAATATCATAGGCAACAACAGCGCGAATAAAAAATTCACCATGACCCGTACAGGAGATCCCGCATGTTTTGTTATTCGCATATGTCCCACTTCCAATAATAGGGCTATCACCAACTCTACCCCAGCGTTTATTTGTCATACCACCAGTTGATGTAGCAGCCGCAATATTTCCATGTACATCAAGCGCAACAGCGCCTACGGTTCCGAATTTTTTTTCATTCGAACTACTTGTTTCAACCGTATGATCCAGTATCGTGGTATTCGATTCCTTTGCTTGCTGTAATTGTTTAAAACGATGTTCTACAAAAAAGTAATTGTCTTTTTCAATAGGCAGGTTCATATTTACGGCAAACTGCAGTGCACCATCTCCAACTAAAAAAACATGTTCGGATTTATCCATAACAGCACGCGCCAACGCTACCGGATTTTTTACATGTTGAACACCCGCTACGGCTCCTGCTTTTAAGGTTTTTCCTTCCATGATGCAGGCATCCATTTCATTTTTACCGTCATGGGTAAATACGGATCCTTTACCCGCATTAAATAACGGATTGTCTTCCATCTTTTTTACAGCTGCTTCTACTGCGTCTAAAGAAGTTCCACCGTTTGAAAGAATTTTATCTCCTGCAATCAATGCTTCTTCTATCCCATCCATGTAGTCCTTTTCCTTTTGCGGAGTCATTGCAGATTTAAGAATGGTTCCTGCACCGCCGTGTATGGCTATTCCATGTTTTTTCATAGGCTTAATTATATACTACCTTTTGTGTTTTCTTTTTCTTTAAGCTCGTTGATCCAGTTTTGTTTTCCTTAACCGCAAGTTCCTTTTGTTTTTTAATATCTGACCTGGAGATTACAAACTTACGTTCTTTTAGTAAAAAACCATTCCCTTTCGCGAGAATATGCACCCTTAAATTTTCTACACATAATGGAGTACCGGACTCAGCATAAGAAATATTGGTATGCGTTATATCTCTTCCATCAAGTATAACTACCATTCCCGAACCACTACATATGGCTTCATTTCCTTTCTTTATAGTAAGGGCTGTGTCTTCTCCTAGTCCAATACCAATGCAGGAAGGGTTCATTAATATAGCTTCTGCTAATCGTCCAAAACGTGCACGCTTTGCGAAGTGTGTGTCAATAATGCAATGATTAATGAACCCCAATCCGGAACTTAATTTCACAGTATCCTTCAATATGGCTTCATCATTTTGCCCTTCATAAATCATGATAGCTGCAGCTGCCATGGCACCGGCGCTTGTTCCTGCCACAATAAAATCAGGATCATTATAGTACTTTTTGATAATCACATCTATAATATCTGTATTTCCTAAAATAGTTGATAGCCGAAACTGGTTACCACCACTGAACAGTACAGCATGTGCATTGTTTATTCGCTTTATGATTTCAGGATTGCTGGAAGAAGGATCTGTCTCTACATTAATATACCCAACCTCATTAAAACCAACATTTTTAAAAGCGCGTGAATACGTATCCATAACGCCATTAGGGTCTGCAGAAGCTGTTGTAATAATCTCCAGAATATGTTTCTTATTTTTCTTTTTATTAGGAAGTAATTCTTTGATGATTTCAAAGTGAACAAATTGTTTGTTTCGGTTTTGAATTGCAATTTCATTTATTCCTCTGTCTTCGGCTCCTCCAATCAGAATAAGTGTGCCTTTGGGTATTTGTCGTTGCATAATGCGTGATCCGTTTTTTACAGCGGGCCACAATTCTTGTTCCACCACGATAGTTGAGCTATACATATCAAACTACAAAATAATCGGGAAATATTTCTACAGTATTTCGAGATATTTATTTCTTCTTTTAACAAGATATTAACCTGTGTGCATAACATGTAGATTGATCAAATTATTTTTATCATAGAGTAACCATTGTTTTTAAATTATCAGTATGAATGTCTGGTAAACTATTTATAGTTCTTTTCGGTTGACATCTTGTTGATTATAGTTTCCAGCTCCCATCTTTTATGCGCTTACGATTACGCTTTCCTTTAACAGCATCTTTTATTGCAAGTTTTTTATTACAAGAGAATAATCACTTTCTAAACAGATATGTTATGGCAAAAAGTAGAAGTAATATGTTTATAGATACGATAGATGAGTGTCTAACGAACGGAGTGAAAAATGGTATTTTCCAGGTTTCTCTTGAGGACGATGTGCTGAATGGTCGTATTGTTACCATCGACGATCATAAAGTAGTAAATTTTGGATCGTGTAGCTATCTTGGATTAGAGGTTGATGATCGGCTTAAACAAGGTGCCATTGATGCAACAATTAGATATGGAACACAGTACTCTTCTTCCCGATTATTTTCCGCCTGTAATTTAAATGAAGAGTTAGAAGATCTGTTTTACAAAATTTTTGATAATAATCCTTCCATTATAGCTGCGACAACTACGCTCACACATGTTTCTGCGATTCCTATTCTGATACAAGATGATGATTTGGTAATTCTTGACCACCAGGTACATGGAAGTGTGCAACTGGCTGTACAACTTGTAAAAGCAAGAGGAACACAAGTGGCCATGATAAAACATAACCGCATGGATATGTTAGAAGATCTGATTAAAGATAATCCGAATAAATATAATAAGATATGGTACATGGCTGATGGATTATATTCTATGTATGGTGATTATGCACCTCTTAAGGATATTGTTTCATTACTTGATAAATACCCTAATTTTTATTTTTATGTAGATGATGCGCATGGTATGAGTTGGACAGGAAAACATGGAAATGGGTATGTTTTGAGTCAAATTCCTTTGCATCATAAAATGGCGTTATCAACGTCTCTCGCCAAAGGATTTGGAACAGGAGGCGGTGTGTTAGTATTAAAGGATCCTGAAATGAGACGAAAGATATTTACTTGTGGTAGTTCTTATACCTATTCTGGTCCTGTACAACCACCTATGTTAGGTGCTTCAATAGCCAGCGCAAAAATTCATCTAACAAACGAAATTTATGATTTGCAAAATCAACTGAAAGCCAAGCTTAAATTAACACAAAATATTTTACAAGAATACAATCTTCCATTGGTATTACCTTCAGAGGATCATTCCCCTATTTTTTATATTGGATTAGGTTTACCAAGAGTTGGTTATAATATGGTAAAACGATTATTAAGTGAAGGATTTTACACGAATATTGGGATTTTTCCGGGAGTACCGGTTAAGTGTTGTGGATTAAGATTAGCCATCACAAATGGACCAACAGAAGAGGATATTAAAAACGTTATTGCTGCGTTTGCACATCATTTTCCAAAAGTTTTGGAAGAAGAGCAAATAAGTGTTGAAGATATCAGTACCAATTTTAATATGCCTTTTGAAGATACAAAAAAAAGATATAATCGCATTTTTAAAACAGAAGAGGTTTCTGGTCATAGTATTCTACACGAAAACACTATACAAAACATTAATCAGGAAGAATGGGATGATTTTTTAGGCGACAATGGAACATTTGACTGGAATGGTTGCCGTTTTTTAGAAGAAACATTTAGAGGTAATCCCGAACCAGAAAATAATTGGAATTTTCATTACATAATTATAAAAGATGCAGCAAAAAAAACTATATTGGCTACGTTTTTCACAGAGTTGCTTTGCAAGGATGATATGATTTCGCCGGCAAGTGTTTCACAACAAATTGAAGAAATCAGGAAAAAAGATAAGTATTATCTTACTTCAAAAGTGATTATGATGGGCTCTTTGCTAAGTGAAGGCGATCATTTATATGTTGACAGAAAACATCCTCAATGGAAAAGTGCAATGTTAGAAATGTTACGCATCATGAATGAGGTAAAAAAACAAACTGGTGCAAGTGTGATACAATTGCGTGATCTTGATACTTCAGACGTAGAAATGCGTGATTTCTTGATCAAAGAAGGATTCATTAAGGCCGAAATGCCCGATACACACATAATACAAAAATTAGATTGGAGTTCGAGTGAGGAATTTTTAAAAAGATTATCACATAAAACAAGGTATTATGTCCGTAAAGACGTTGTAAAACTTGAGCATCATTTTGACATAAAGTATATTGATAAAAATGTTCCTGTATCTGAGGAAAGAATAAAGCAGTGGTATAACTTGTATCTTAATGTAAAAGCACAAAGTTATAATTTAAATACATTTGTTTTACCATATAAATTATTTAGGAACATTAATAATTATGAGGGATGGGAAACAATTGAAATAAGCTTCAAT
>DAORKB010000165.1:0-7892 GCA_035439365.1 Bacteroidia bacterium | reverse complement strand
ATGAAGCTGCTAAGTATGCACAATCAAAAAATGTATTGCTCATTCATGCAGCAGGCAACGAATCAAAAAATAAAGATAAAGAAGAGAATTACCCAAGCCGACAATTGCTATCAGGCGAAGTACTTAACAACTGGATGGAGATAGGCGCAAACAGTTCTAAAAAAGGGAAAAAAGTTGTTGCTTCGTTTTCAAATTACGGGCAAACAACAGTCGATGTATTTGCCCCTGGTGTGGATATCTATTCAACCATCCCTGACAATAAATACACAAACGAATCCGGAACATCTATGGCTGCTCCCAGTGCAACAGGGGTGGCAGCTTTACTGCTTCAATATTTTCCTGATTTGAAGCCACAGGAATTGAAGGACGTTTTAATCAAAACTGCTGTTCCCTATTCAAAAAAGGTTGATGTTCCCGGTTTATTCAAAAAACGGATCTTTAAAAAATTAGGCAAAAAGTCTGTACGTAAAAAGTTTAAAACACTAAGTGTTTCAGGTGGTTTTATTAATGCCAATGCCGCGGCAAAAGAATTATTAAAAAACAGGAAGTAGGTTTATCTTAACTAATTCTATTGAAAAAAACTACAAATCATGTGTAATATTTTCTACATTTTAATCAGCCTTATAAAATAATTCCTAAAAGGTCAAAAAATAACCTTCCAAATCCATTTAATTGAAAGGCATTTTATACATTTCGTTGCAGAAATTACACAACTTGCAACTATTTTCTTTTAAGAATAATAAACACTCTAATTTATTACAGCAATTAAATGAAAACAAACGATTTACATTTACCCCCAAAATTATGTCTCAAAAATACCTTTGCTTTCGCTTTTATACTTCTAAGTTTTATTGGAAAGGCAACAACTTATACTGCATTAACCAACGGAAACTGGGATGACGACGCAACCTGGAGCGGAGTTGGAATTCCTGGTGCAGCTGACGATGTTGTAATCGAAGATGGAAAAACAATTACTGTAAATATATCAAACGCGGCATGTAACTCCCTGAGCTTAGGTACCGGCGGACTTCTCACCGCAGCATGTACACTTTCATTTTCTTCTTCAACATCGCAATTAACAACAGGCAGCATACAATTTGGCGCATTGCTTTCAACATGCACATTGGATATGAGTAACGGTGGAACAATCAGTTCATCTGACTGGACTGTTTCAAACGCCAATTTTATTTATGGTACAGGTACTGTAAAATTTACCGGCACATTTACTCTTCCGAACGACACTAACTTTAATACGTTTTATAATCTAGAAATTCTTTCCGGCACAACAACACTCAGCAGATCTACAAGTATCCTGAACGATATAACCATGAGTGGAACCGGGATATTGAATGCCTCTACGCAAAGTCTTGCTGTAGGAGGAAACTGGACACAATCCGGTACGGCTTCTTTTACAGAAGGAACACAAACCGTGACATTCAATGGATCAGGTGATCAATATATCAATCATACATCCACCGAAACGTTCTATAATCTCATTGTTAATAAACCTGCCGGTGCTTTTTATTTAAGTACAGGTAATATCTCCATCACCTCTTTAATGACCATCAGCAGCAGTGGTGTTGTCGATTTGGGTACCAATACACTGGATGGTCCGGGTGGCTTGACTATGCTGAACGGAGATTTACAAATCGGGCAGTTATCTTCTGTTTGCGGATGCACACTCCCCTCTTTAACCGGCACGTATACTATTTCAGGAGGTTCCGTAACATTTAAAGGAGCGGGCGCTCAAACCATACGTGGTGAAACAGTGAGTACACCGGTTGTACCCGAATATCAAACACTCATGTTAAAAGGTTCTGGCACAAAAACACTGGAAGGTAATTTGGATGTTAATCAGTCTTTATACATCTCCGAAACTGCGGTATTAGACGTAAGTGCATCCAACAGATCTGTGTATATTACCGGTAACTGGGTTAATACCAGTACCGCAAATAGCCCGGATGCATTTAATGAACGAAGCGGAACTGTTACATTTGATGGGGCCGCAACAGCTACACTCACATCCACAGCTGTTGCAGCCGGTGAAACATTTTACAACCTTACTATAAATAAAACAGCCAGTACAAATAATTTATTTCTTAGTAACAATGCTGTCGTGACAAATCAACTTACGCTCACATTAGGCCATATTCTCACTTCTTCTTCATCAGGTACATTAACATTAGATCCAACAACCGTTGCTGTATCGGGCACCAGTGATAATAGTTTTGTTGATGGACCAATTATCAAAAAAACAAATTCAACAACTGCTTATGTTTTACCAATTGGTAAAATAAGTCCAAACAATGAATATCGCCCACTTAAACTTACACCTGCCGGTACTTCTGCAACTACGTATACTGCCGAATATCTATATGGCCAACCAACCAACAATACGGATGTAGAAACCGGTGTTGATCATGTAAGTGAATTGGAAAGCTGGATCGTGGATCGCACCAGCGGAAGCGAAGATGCAAAAATCGAACTTTCATGGAACACAAATAGTGTTGTCAATAACAACATAACGGATGTGTTGGTTGTACAGGATGATGGAACTGCTGCGCCACGGTGGATTAGCCGTTGTGGATGTACAACCTCAGGAACTACAACCAATGGTACAATTGAAACCAGCGGTTATGTGAGTTTATTTGGCAGCTCCTATCCATTTAGTTTGGCATCACCACATGTAACCAACAATGAATTAGGCAACAGCAGATATGCTGTTGCCAATGGAAATTGGAACAGTACATCTACCTGGGCCACACGCAGCGGAGGACCAGCGGGTGCATCTGTTCCAACAAGTACCAAGCGTGTTATTATTGAAGCAGGAAAACGAGTGGACGTAGATGTAAATGCAAATGCTTTAAAATTGACACTTGGAAACAATGGATCCGGAATACTTGATTTTAACGCTACAACAAACGATGTGGTTGTTGGTTCAGAAGGTGTGATCATCAATTTCGGAAGTGATGTGGAAGGAACAAATACAGCTGCCATCCTTCGAACTTCTGGTGATATTGCCATAAGTGCTGATGTGTCGGTAGAAAGTTCGGATAATGTTACTGCTTCGAATTACACGGTGATGCGCGAAACAACGGGCACCAAACTATGGAGTGGCAATGGAACAATTCCAAATTTTACAAATAATGCTGCTACCATACTCTCTGGTACGGCTACAGTTAAATCCGCACTCAGTGGTTCAACACAAATTATTAATGCAGGTTCCATTACTTTAAACGGAACTGCTGCAAACATGTTCGACAATACTTCCATCACACCCAATACAATGGAGTTTAATAATACAATCGCCAACTTTGATTTTACAGCAAAAGCAACGACCTATTACAATTTAATTTTAACCGGAGCTTCCACCAAACGTCCGTCAGCCGCATGGACCGTGAATGGTAAACTTACACTTAATGCAGGCCTTACATTGGATCAGAATACAAATGATAATGATATCATTGTTAAAGGCGATTGGTTAAATAATGGAGCAACCTTTACACCCAGCACTACTGAATCTTGCGAAGTTACCTTAAGTGGTTCTTCTGAACAAAATGTTACATCAGGTGGAACCGTGTTCGGTAATCTGATCATCAATAATTCCTCGTCTACCGGAATTGTCTTACAAGATGCTATGCAAATTGATAACGGACGATTACTCACGTTAACAGACGGATATTTGCTTCTGGGAAATAATAATATTACGCTGCTGAACTCCAACACAAATCCAGCTGGCGCTTCAACCGGAAGTTTCATTGTTACAAATGGTACAGGTAAACTCAGAATGGAAGCGGTCACAGGAAGTCGAACATTTCCCGTTGGTTCTTCCGGCAATATTTATGATTATACCCCTGTTATTGTTGATAATACCGGTGGTGCATCGGATCGCTATGATGTAAGTGTTTGCGCCAATGTATATGAGGATGGCAATTGCGCAGGAGGTACAATTATCACTTCCAAAACCATTAATAAAACCTGGAACATCAGCGAAGCAGTAGCCGGTGGATCGAGTGTTGATTTAACCTTGCAATGGAACGGCTCACATGCCTTAAGCGGTTTTGACCGTACCAATAGTTTTATCAGTCATTACACAGGAGGTAAATGGGTTCAAGAACAAGTTACTGGAAGTGCAGCCGGTTCAGACCCATACACAAGAACCGTTACCAACTTAACCAGCTTTTCTCCTTACGGTGTGGGATCTGTAGGCTCTCCACTTCCAATTGAATTAATGAGCTTTGATGCCACATTGGTTGAAAATACCGTTGTATTGAATTGGGCCACTGCATCTGAAACCAACAATGATTATTTTATAATTGAACGCTCTGGTGATGGAAAATCATTTACGCCCATCAACCAAATTAAAGGTGCAGGAAATAGTATTCAAAAACTAACTTACACAGTTGTTGATCCTTCTCCTATTATTGGAACTTCTTATTACAGGATTAAACAAATTGATTTTGACGGACAATATTCCTTTTCAACTATTAAAAGCATCAATTACCTTAACAACGATTTGCCTGTCAATCACTCGCTATTTGTGATTTATCCGAATCCTACCGAAAATACGGCACAGCTTTTTTTCCCAAATATGAAAACCGGACAAGCTGTTGATCTTTCTGTTTATGACATTTCCGGCAAATTGATTCATACTAATAATGTAAAACTTCATGCACAGGAACAAAAAATTCAGCTTCCCGAACATCTGACTCCAGGTGCATATTTTATCATTTGTAATTCGGAAAACCAGATGCACAAACAAAAATTAATCGTTGCGGACACCAAAGAGTAATCATTAAATTATTTATTTTGTATGAATTATGATTCGAATAACTGTGCAGGTAAAACCAAATTCATCCAAAGATGAAATTCACCTAGACGAAAACGGAAATATGATTATCAAAATAAAAGAGGCTCCTGTTGAAGGTGCAGCAAATTCATATCTCTTAAAATTTCTTTCAAAAGAATTAACCATTAAAAAATCACTTATTAGTCTTGAAAAGGGTGCAACCAGTCGTTTCAAAAAGATTTGCCTGAACATTGATCCTTCGACATTTGAAGAATGCATGAAACCATATAAAAAATAAGAGGCAGCTTTGTGCTTCGTCTCCCGTTTCCAATTATCTTTGTAATCCAATTAAATTGCAGTAAAACATTACACCAGAATTGATGAAACGATTAATTATCATGCTACTCGCATTAACATGCATCATGAGTTGCAAAGAAGAGAAGGCACCGGAGACGAAAACGAATACAGCAACACAACCCGAAAAATTTGTTCCTTCTATTGAATATACAATAGGAGAAAGTTTACCTCACGATACCAATTCCTATACAGAGGGCCTTCTTTTTCACGATCAGCAATTATTTGAAAGTACCGGTTCACCACAGGGCCTTCCAAATACAAAATCAATTGTTGGCCCGGTTGATCCCAAAACAGGAAAAATAATTGTTAAAGCTGAACTGGACAAAAACCAATACTTTGGCGAGGGTATCGTATTCTTAAATGATAAACTCTATCAACTAACCTACACCACGCAAATCGGGTTTATTTACGATGCAAAATCATTTAAACAAATAGGACGCTTTAGTTTTTCAAATACCGAAGGCTGGGGATTGACCACCGATGGTAAATCCATCATTATGAGCGATGGTTCCAATACCCTTACGTATCTCGATCCCGTTACATTAAAACCAACCAAAACACTGAACGTAAGAAATGCAGGTTATGCAGAAGATTATTTAAATGAGTTGGAATACATCAATGGTTTTATTTATGCCAACATCTGGACAAAAAATTACATTGTAAAAATAGATCCTGCAAGTGGTGATGTTGTCGGAATAATCGACTTATCGATACTTAAGGAAAGAGCTGCCAGCAAACATGCTCAAGCTGACGTGGTTAATGGTATCGCTTACAATCCTGACACAGATAAAATTTATGTTACCGGAAAATTATGGCCGGAGATATATGAAATTAAATTTAAGCATTAGGAAAATCTAAAAGAAAATCACTTTTAAAATTGTGATGAATGCGCGATGTCCGTTCGATCGCATGTCGAGAACCGTGGGGAGCTTAAAGAAAAATTTGGTCTTATCTGCTTTATTGTTTAAGGCTTTCTAATTGCATTTTTTCGTAATATTGCTTTGTTGTGCTGAAAGATTTTTTAAAGAAATTATTTTTAATCAATAAAAGTAACAATGAAATTTATTCCTCTTATTTTTCTGCTTTTATTTACATTCTATTCAAGGGCTCAAAAGCTTGAGAAGATCGTCAAAAATGTAAGCACAAAAGTAAACACAATCACCCATAAACCTAAAACACCTTTAAAACCGATTGCCCCCAACCTGGAAAATGTTGAATATCCTTTTCCGGTCCAATACATCGATCTGAATTTACAAAATCAGGATCTAAAAATGGCTTATATGGATGTGCCTTCCAAAAAAGCCAATGGCGATGTTGTTCTTTTAATGCATGGCAAAAATTTTTGCTCTGCCTATTGGAAGAAAACAGCAACCGATCTTTCAAAAGCAGGTTACCGTGTTATCATGCCTGATCAAATTGGGTTTGGAAAATCATCCAAACCACAACACTTGTATTATTCTTTTCAGCTGCTTGCTCAAAACACCAAAGCCATACTGGATTCACTCGAAATAAATAACGTTATTGTTTTGGGTCATTCCATGGGCGGTATGTTGGCAACCCGGTTTACACTCATGTATCCGGATCTGGTAAAAAAGCTAATATTAGAGAATCCGATTGGCCTGGAAGATTATAAACTAACTGTTCCTTTTCAAACAGTCGATGAAAATTATAAAAAAGAGTTGAAACAAACCTATGACCGGCTTAAAGATTATCAATTAACAAATTATTATGGTGATCATTGGAAACCAGAATATGATGAATGGCTCAACCTTTTAGCCGGTATGACACTAAATGCTGATTACCCCAGAGTAGCATGGAATGCAGCTTTAACATCTGAAATGATATACATGCAACCGGTATGTTATGAATTTGAAAAAATAACTGTTCCTACTTTACTTATTATCGGACAACGCGATCGCACTGCACTTGTAAATTTAAAAACACCACCAGAAGCAAAAAGTTTGCTTGGTCATTATCCCGAACTTGGAAAATTAACAGCAAAGAAAATCTCTAATTCCAAACTTATCGAAATTGATAATGTTGGACATTTACCTCATATCGAAGCGTATCCTAAATTTATTGCGCCTTTGCTTGCATTTTTAAAGGATGAAGTAAAACCACATGGTGAAAAAAACAAAGAAGTAAAGAGTAACAAGAATGAAAAGGTAACCAAAACAAAATTAATAAATCTCAAATCTAAAGCTAAACAAGAAAAAAAAGAGATTGAAGAAACGGAAAAGAAGGAAGTCACTGAAGGAAAAACGAAAGATTTGGAAGAAGATAAGGAAACTGAAACTGTAGAAAAAACAACAATTACCGAAGAGAAAACCAAAGAAACGGAAAAATTTGAAAAGATCGAAAACGTAGAAAAAACAGAAGAGAAAAAAGAAGCTGAGACGAAAACAATTGGCAGATCGGGAAAAGCGGAGCAAAAAATAAAAGACAAAAAGAAAAAAGTTGAACCTGTAGACAAAAAGGCTGGAGAAAGAAAAAAAGACGAAGAGGAAACATCCGATAAAAGCAAGGAAACTGTGAAGGATGAAAACATTGAAAAGAATGAAGAGAAAACCGAAGATATTAAAACAGAAAAAGAGACGAAAACAGTTGGCAGATCCGCAAAAGCAGAACAAAAAATAAAAACTAAAAAGAAAGAGGCAAAAGTTAAAAAAGCAGAGAATACCAAGGAAGAAAAAGAATCTGAAACTGAAAAGCTAGAGACACCCCATAAATCGGAAGAAGAACCAAA